>CAZBSB010000012.1:5635-12611 GCA_964494535.1 uncultured Rhodospirillales bacterium | reverse complement strand
TGACCTTCGCCCCCCGCTTCTCGCCGGACGGCAACCGCGTGATCTTCTCGCTGACGAACGAAGGCAATTCGGATATTTATCTGATGGATCTCCGCACGCGCCGCGCCTCCCGCCTCACTAACAGCGCCTCCATCAACACCGCGCCCTCTTTCTCGCCGGACGGCAAGCGCGTGGTCTTTGAATCCGACCGCGGCGGCTCGCAGCAGATCTACACGATGGAAGTTGACGGCAGCAGCCCGCAGCGCATCAGCTTCGGCCCCGGCAATTACGGCACGCCGGTCTGGTCGCCGCGCGGCGACTGGATCGCCTTCACCAAGCAGCATCAGGGGCAGTTCTATATCGGCGTCATCCGCCCGGACGGCACCGGCGAGCGCCTCATCACCCAGGCCTATCACGTGGAGGGTCCCACCTGGGCGCCCAACGGCCGCGTGCTGATGTTCTTCAAGGAAGTCTCGACCAATAAGGGACGCCAGGCGCATATCTATTCGATAGACGTCACCGGCTATAACGAGCGCCAAATCTCGACACCGCTCGACGCCTCCGACCCCGCCTGGTCACCGCTGATTCCTTAATTTAAAAACCCGCCAGGTTGGCCTGGCGGGTTTTTTTTAGTGTCAAAATTCCTCAATACTACCGTCATGCCCGCGTATTTGAATGCCGGGGAGGCGTTCATGGGGCATCCCGTTTTCTTTCTCTCTATCCTGCGGCAAAGATAAACCTTAGTTGCGACTCCGCACCAGAATATCTTCCGCCACCTCGCGGCGATTCATAATGAAGGTATGAATCGCCGGCACCACCCGATGCGCCGCCCCCGGCAGTCGCGTCTCGCTGACCATCAAAATCCCGTCATTCGGCTCCGCCCCGCACGGCCAGCCACCCCAGCGTGGCCCGCCATCGCCGGCAAAAACCGCGCAGCCCGCCGGCACCGGCAAACCAGCCATGAAGCCCGCATCCCCCAGCCGCTGCCCCATCTCCCCAGTCAGCAGCCGGAACAACCGGCGATCTTTCATCCACAGCGCAAAGCGGCAAGCCACCACCGGCGGCGCCAGAAACGTGATGCTCACGGGCGGCTGTTCCAGCCGCGGCAGCACCGTCCGCAACAGCACAGTGCCGAGCGAATGCCCCACCACCGCATAAGGCCGGTCGCCGCATTTTTGCTCAATGAACCGCTGCAACCGCGCCGCGCACGGCTCAAACTTCTCCACCGCCGCAAAATAATAATACAGATGCGGCCGGTGGCCGGCGCGCCGCAGCCGCCAGGCCAGCAGCAGCCAGGCTAAAGGCCCCCGCCCCAACCCATGCACCAGCACAAAGTCCACTATCCTCACCCCTCATGCCGCGCCGCAACATGTCTAGGTTAGAGCGCGCTCCAAGCGCCAGCAACGCCTTTTCCGCTATTAGTTACACGGCGCCATGTTACGCTAAAAATGTTCGTGACCACGGGAGGGAGTATGCCTGGAAAATCGCTGCCGAAAAAAGAACGTCCGCATTATCCACTCGGCGATCCGCTGGACGGCATTGACGTAACCAAGATTCCCATTGAAATCATTATTCAAGACAAACTCCGCCGTGAACGCCGCCCAGAGATCGGCCAAATTCCCCTCCAGCCCGAAATCCCGCAACCCTACTGGCCACCCCCCACGCCAGAACGCCCCGGCCGCACGCCCCCCAATGATGGAGAGCGTGGCGTCGTCATCCTCCAGATGTAACCGTCGCCCATCCGCGCTTTCTCTTTGCCACCGGCTTTGCTATGCTGCGGCGATGACGAAACAGCGATGGTGCGGGATGCGGACAATTTTCACACCACAATCTCTCGGCGCCACTTGGGCGCTCGGCTTGCTTTGCCTCACGCTGGCAGCACCGCCGCTTTTGGCCGCCGACGCCACCACCCCAGCGCCACCCAAAAAATCCGTGGCGGAAAACGCGCTCTATGAATCCATGGTCTGCCGCGAACTGGCACTGAAGGCCAACAAACCGGACGACATTCAAATCTGGACGCGCCTCAGCGAAGAACTCGCCAAACTGGTGCCGGCGCCGGAGCAACAACGGGCGCGCACCCTGGCCGACAGCGCCCTCTTTGATATGAGCAAGGCGGAACTGAAGCAGGAAAAGGCCTTCTGCGCCCAGGTGCTGCAGCAACGCCGTAAAAAAGACAGCCAGGCCAAGCCGCCCGAACCAGCCAAAAAATCGGGCGACGCCAAAGCACCGCCGTCCGCCGCCCCGCTCGCCGCCCATCAGGCCGAGCGCGCGCGCTGCCTGGTCATCATGCAGGTGTTGCAGCATCACGCCCGCGCCACCCCCGCTCTCATCGCCCCCGCCGATCAGCCGGAACGGCAACAGGCGGAACAGGCCGCGATTGATAAGCTCGTCCTACTCTGGCGCAATGCCTATGTCGCCCTCTTCGCCACTGATCAGCGCGCGGCGGCCAAGGAAAATTTCCTGCGCGAAGAAGACCGCTTCAATCAAGAGTGGAACAAACGCCGCAAAACCGGCGACCAGCGCAGCATGGCCGTCTTCCTGCTCGATCAAGCCACCGCCTGCAAAGACAAAATGGGCGAGTTAGTCAAAACCGCCAAAAACACCACGACAACCCCGGCGCCAGCAAGCCCCTAACGCTACTCCGTCGCCTCAACCGGCGCCACAGGCGGCAACCGGTCATATTTCTCCAACCCCTGCATCATCATATCGCGCACCAAATTAGCCGGCAACGGGTTGCGCCGCGCGCCACCACCCGCTTCGCTGGCCGCCGCCAACGAAGCCGGCGTCGGCGAGATGCCCAAAGCATTCGATGATGCCGGCACATTGACCACGCCCTGCAGCAAATCCAGATTCTGCGCCTGATTGGCGGACAGCGTCGCCGCGCCAGCCGGCAACCGGTCAAGAAAGCTGCCCATGCCAGCCTGCACGCTGCTGAAGCCCGGGGTCGGCTGCTTCTGATTCAACCGGTCGCGCAGCAACATGCCGGGAATCGCCGGCGTGACGCCAGTATCCGCCGCGGTATTACGCGCAATCGCATCGCCCGTCGTTGGTGTAGTGGCTTTGGCGTCACCAGCCACTTGCTGCTGATCTTCCTGCGCCGTCAAAGTCACAGTCGGAACGGCGGGAGCCGCTGCGGCCGCAGCCTCATTCTGCTGACCAGTGCCGGCCAGCGCCGCCACCAGCTGCTCGCCCGGCCCCTGCCCGTCATGCGCCTCGGCAAACGCCGCCGTCAGCGCCGCCACCAGCCCGCCGGCGATGCCACCAAACAAAAATCCCCCCGCCACCCGCGCCACGCCGCTGATGGTGCTGCCGGTCACGCCGCGATAAATCTCCCCCACCACCGGCAATTGCTGCAGCGGGTTGATGGCGTCCACCGCATCTTTCCAGGTCAGTTGAATGGTATTTTGCGGCGCGATGCTGCGCTCGCCCTTGGCGGTGAGCGGCACGGCAGCAGCACCGGCCGGCGCCGGCTGCGCCCAGTTGCGCGCCGCCGTCCAGCTAGCAACCTGGCGCGGTTCGTTGATAGGGTTGGTCACAGTGGTCATGAAGCTATTGCCCTTCGCTGCCAGACTCGCTATTCAGCAGCAAAAACCAGGCCAAATTAACCATCATACAATTCAAGGGCTTATTGCGCCCTTCGCGCTACTCGGCAAAATCCACCCGGCGATTTGCGCCACCCAGCCGCGGCACTGCAACCCGTTCCCTTTACCGCTCAGCTCTTCTAGAGTCCGCCAATGTCCCAAGTGATTCTTTGCCACGCTTTACCCCCAGCCTTTGTCGGCGCCCTGGCGGAACAGGGTTTTAGCGCGCCTGACTACACTCTCGTAACCGACCATCAAACCAACGCTGACCAATGGCGCCTGATATTGACCGGCGCCACGCCTGACTTGCCCACCACGCTCGACCGTTGGCGCAGCCAGAGCGCCCGCGCCGCCATCCTACTGCTGGGTCAAGGCCAAGATGATTGGGCGGTGACGGAATGTCTCGCACTACCCGTGCGGCTGGGCGCGCTGGCGGCGCGAATGCGCCACTACCTGAACCACGCGCAGGAGCAAAAACCGGAATTTGTAACCTGCGGCGCCTATAGTCTGGATACCGCGCGCCGGTTACTGCGCCACGCCGCGGGCGAAGAGAGCCTTACCGAGAAGGAAGCTGCCATCCTGCTCTTGCTGGCCACCCAGCCGCAAGCCTGGAGCCGGGAAGATTTGCTGCGCGAAGTCTGGGGCTACCGGCCGGAGCTGGACACGCACACGCTGGAAACCCACATCTATCGCCTGCGCCGCAAACTGGCCGCGCTCGGCTCCGGCGATATTCTCTCCACCCCCGCCGGATATTTGTTGTCATGTTGAAACAATCTGCCGCCTGCCTGATCTTGCTTTGCTGCCTGGCTGCTTGCGCCAGCGACTATGGCCGCAGCACCGCTGAGCGGCGCTTCCTCAGCCTGCGCCACCCCGCCTCCGGCGAACAAGTGGCCGCCACCTATGTCTGGAACTATCGCTATGACGAAAGCGCGCTAGCGCGCTTCAGCACCCTGCTGCGCGACCGCAGCGCCGACGCGACCCAACCCGTTGACCCGAAACTGCTGGACTTCATCAGCGACCTGCGCGACCGCGTCGGCCTGCCGGAAACCGTGACCTTCGACATCACCTCCGGCTACCGCTCGCCCGCCACCAATGCCCGCCTCGCCACCGGCAACCGCCAGGTAGCGCGTGAAAGCTGGCATATCAAAGGCCAAGCGGTGGATATGCGCGTGCCACACCTCACCGGCAAGGCCATGGCGGAAATCGCCAAAACCATGCAGCGCGGCGGCGTCGCCTATTATCCCAAATCCGGCCATGTGCATATTGACACCGGCCCCGTCCGCACCTGGCAAGTGCGCTAGGAGACATACCCGCTCATGTTTGAATATCGCATTGCCCGTAGCCGCCTCAAACAGATAGGATAGAGTAGTTTGCCTTCGTCACGTCATATTTTCTGCCTAACCTTGCCTGATGCTGTGGACTGAATCTTGGTAACCCCTTCTCCAGCCACGCCGACCGCCGCGCATCAGCGTGGCACCACACCGCGACCGGCAGCCTTGCCGCACAGGCGCGCGCTCACGCCAGCTTTGTTGACCTTCAGCCTCAGCGCCCCGTTGCTGCTGGCTTTCATCGCCTGGCAAACAACGACAGATCGGATTCTGTCTCTTCTGTTAGGCGCCGCCTGTTGCGCCCTGTTGGCCTTCGGTGTGCAAACTTTCTGGCAACTGCGCCAGAGCCGTCGCACCCTCGCCGCCGCCATCAGCGCCAAGGCGGATTTCCTCGCCAATATCAGTCACGAGATTCGCACGCCGATGAACGGTTTGCTCGGCATGACCAGCCTGCTGCTCGAATCGCCGCTCACCACCCAACAGCGCAACTGGGCGGAAACCACGCAGCAATCCGCCGAAGCGCTGCTGGATGTCATCAACGACCTGGTGGACATCGCCAAAATCCAGGCCGGCGAGTTGGCGCTGGAAGCGGTGCCGTTTGACCTGCATGATGTGATGCACAAGGTCACCGATCTGCTGGCCTTGCGGGCGCGGGAAAAAGGCCTGCAACTGCTGGTGGACTTTCAGCGCGGCCTGCCACGCACCGTGGTGGGCGACGCGCTGCGGCTACGGCAAATTCTCGTCAATCTGGTCGGCAACGCCATCAAATTCACCGACCACGGCACAGTCGTCATCCGCGTCCTTGGCATGACGCTACCGGAGCAGAAAATCCGGCTCTTTTTCGCTGTCGAGGATACCGGCGTGGGCATCACGCCGGAACAACAAACGGCGATTTTCGCGGCCTTCGCCCAAGAGCAAAGCACGACCACGCGTCGCTTCGGCGGCCTCGGACTGGGATTGACCATCGGCCGCTACCTCATCGAACAATTCGGCGGCAACATTGATCTGCAGAGCGAACCCGGTAAAGGCTCCACCTTCAGTTTCACCCTCATCATGCCGCTGGCGCAGGCGGCGCAAATGGCGCGCCCGGACAAGACGCTGCAGGGCGCGCGCGCCTTGGTGGTGGAGCCGCTGGAGAACGCGCGCGGCATCATCGTCAAATACCTCGCCAGCTGGGGCATGTCCTGCGACGCTTTTGCCAGCACCAGCGCCGCGCTCAAACACTGCCAGGCTTTAGCGCCCGAAACCTGGCCGCGTTTCGCGCTGCTGGATGGCGATCTGCCGCATGACGGCTGCTGGGCGCTGGCCAACCAACTCCAGACGCTCAAGCCAGGCACCATGGATATTCTAGTCGTCTTGGCACCGAATATCGCGTTTACTCCCAACACCCCCGCCACGCGCCATGTGGCTGGCGTATTGCGCAAGCCGCTCTACCCCACGGAAATGCAGGAAACCTTGCTCCGCCTCTGGCACGGTGCAAGCGCCGATCCCACGGCCAAGCCGGATGACGCGCCATCCATTGCCCCCATCCCGCCGTCGGTGAAGAGCGACCACAGCCTGCCGAGCCAGTTCCCGGGCATTCGCGTCTTGCTGGTCGAAGACCAGCCGGTCAACCAATTGCTGATGAAATCCATTCTGGAAAAATCGCAATGCGTAACTGACCTGGCGCGCAACGGCGTCGAGGCCGTGGCGAAATATGGCGTGCAGCATTACGATCTCATTTTCATGGACTGCCAGATGCCGGAGATGGACGGCTTCCAAGCCACTCAGGAAATCCGCCGCTTGGAGGCGGCCGGCAAGCCGCGCACACCAATTGTCGCGGTCACGGCCGATGCGATGAAAGGCGACCGCGACAAATGCCTTGCCATCGGCATGGATGACTATCTCAACAAGCCTGTGCAAATCGGCAGCATCCACGCCATGCTGCATAAATATACCAGCAAGCCTGCAGCACCCCTGGCATGAACATCCTGTTCTATGTCGAGCCATGGGTGGAAAAAAATTGGCCGGCCTGGCGCGATTTATGGCTCTCCATGGTGCATGAGCCGCTGTGCCGTGGCCTAGCGCAACTGTCGGACGTGCATTGCT
>CAZBSB010000012.1:0-5625 GCA_964494535.1 uncultured Rhodospirillales bacterium | reverse complement strand
AGCGCGCAAACGCCAGCCTTACGACGATTTGACGGCTGGCTGCGCTACCACAGCGCCGCCATCACACCAGAAGAACTTACCGGGCTATTCCCCAATGCCCTGACCGCCATGCTGGCCTGGAACAACGGCACCGCCAGCGCGGCGCAGACCGCAGCCATGATCGCTTTACTTAAAACCAAACTGAACGGCTTCGTGCCCGACATCATCATCAATTATTTCACCCCGGCGCCCTTTCTATCCCAAGCCTTTCCCCAAGCGTTGGTATTGCACGAAGATTATGCCGTCTTTTCACGCCCTCCTTTCCCCGTCGCTTTCAGCTTCGATCCCTGCGGCCTAATGCGCCACGGTTTCCTGGCACGCTTCGGCGCGCCCCTACGCCAACAACCCTTGCCCCCAGGCGGCCGCCGCTTCGTCTCAGCACTGCGCCAACATTATGCCGCGAATATCCTGCAGCAGCACAACCCCTTCACCCGCGCCCAATTGACGGGCGGGCGATCGTTCCGCCATCTGGTGCTGCTGCCGCTGCAGGTCGGACAAAGTTTCGCCTTCGAAGGCCAAGGCAGCTTCACCAGCCAGCTTGACATGCTCACCCAGGTCTTGACCGCCCTGCCGCCTGATATCGGCGTGGTAGTAACCGAACATTCAGACTGGGAACGCAACCTGACGCCAGAAGTGCTGGCCGCCTTGCGCGCCCGCCACCAGCATTTTCTCTATTGCCCGGAATTTGATCACATCCTTTATCCAGCGCAATTTTTGCTGCCGCTGGTGGATGGCGTCGCCACGCTTTCTTCTTCGGTCGGACTGCAGGCCTTGCTTTGGCACAAACCAATTTGCGCCTTGGGTCAGAGCCAAATTAATGCCGTGGCCGCCTGCACAAAACTTGCAGAGTTTCCGAATATTTTGGTACGCGGATTAAGCCAACAGCAGCGCGCCGCGCAGGATGCCATGCTCTATTTTCTGTTCACGCGCTTCATCATACCGGCCGGCGCGGGCTATCTGCAAAATCCCGCCTGGCTGCATGGCCGGCTGACACAATGGCTGGCACAGCACCGTCGCGGCGTGGCTGCGGATTTTTTCCCACCGCTTGATACGCTGCCGCGCCTGCTGCGCCACTATCGGCGCCACGCCAACCATAACGTGCCGCAAGCGCGCACTGCTGCTTGATTATTGCCGCGCCGGCGGCGTGGTCACGGTGAAACTCTCGCCGCAACCGCAATGCTCGCCGACATTCGGATTACGGAAATCCAGCCGCGTCGCAAAAGCATTCTTGATCAACACCAATTCCGACCCAATCAGCTTGAACACCGACTGCGGCTCGATATAAACAGTCACGCCATCCTGCTCGATTTTCTCCGGCTGCTCAAAGCGGTTGCGTTCCGCAAAACTCAGCCATTTGGCTTCCGTCATCGGCTCGAAATGATAAGCGTTGCCGGAGCAGCCTTTCTTGGTCACCTCAACCCACAGCCCGATGATTTTCTGCTCCGGCGCCTTTGCCGCCGTCGTAGCAATTTTCTCACGTAAATAAGCAACAACATCGGTATGCAACGTGATGGCGGCTGGCATGACTCCTCCTAAAACATATCGAGTTCAAGTTTAGCGGCTTCCGACATGCGGGCGCGATCCCACGGCGGCTCCCACACCAGTTCCACCTTCACGTCGCTGATGCCCTGCGCCTGGCTCGCGGCCAGTTGCACCAGCCCAGGCATGGTGCCGGCGACCGGACAACCCGGGGAGGTCAGCGTCATATCAATCTCAGCGCGGTATTGCGCGCCATCCGTATACAAATCAATCCGGTAAATCAAACCGAGATCATAGATATTCACCGGTATTTCGGGATCATGCACCGTTTGCAAAAACGTGACGATGTTCGCCTTCAAAGCCGCCGTCTGCTCATTCTCCACCGGCGCCTCCGGCACCACCGCTTCCGCTAGCTCACTCATAGCATTTCCTGCACGGCGCGCAGCGCCGTCGCCAACCGGTCAATATCGGCGCGTGTGTTATACAGCCCGAAACTGGCGCGTACCGTGCCGCCGGTCAGCCCCAACCGCGCCATCAACGGCTGCGCGCAATGCTGGCCGGTGCGCACCGCGATGCCGTGCTGATCCAAGAGCGTGCCGATATCGGAAGAATGCGCGCCTTCCACCACGAAAGACAATATCGCCGACTTCTCCGGCGCGGTGCCAACAATCCGCAGTCGGTTGACGCCGCGCAGCCGTTCCGTGGCATAATCCAGCAAATCAGCCTCATGCGCCGCGATACGCTCTAGCCCAATGCCACAAACATAATCCACTGCCGCCGCCAGCCCCACGGCCTCGGCAATCGCCGGCGTGCCGGCCTCAAAACGCTGCGGCGGCTCCTTGAAGGTCGTGCCGGCGAATGACACCGCCTCAATCATATCCCCGCCGCCCTGATAGGGTGGCATCGTCGCCAGCATCTCCGCCTTGCCATACAGCACGCCAATGCCGGTCGGCCCATAAAGTTTATGGCCAGAAAACACATAAAAATCCGCGTGCAGCGCTTGCACATCCACCGGCTGATGGCACACCGCCTGGCAACCATCCACCAACACGGGAATGCCGCGCGCGTGTGCCAGCGCGACAACTTCCGCCACCGGCAACACCGTGCCGAGCGCGTTGCTGACCTGCGCCACCGCCACCAGCTTGGTGCGCGACGTCAAGCAGGCGCGCACCGCGTCCACGCTCACCACGCCTTCGGGCGTGACCGGCGCCGGCACCAGCTTGACGCCGCGCGCTGCCAGCAGCTGCCACGGCACGATATTGGCGTGATGCTCCAGCTCCGTCACCACAATCTCGTCACCGGACTGCAGCCGCGCCCCCCAGCTGGCCGCGACCAGATTGATCGCCTCGGTAGCGCCCCGCGTGAACACAATCTCATGATCGTGTGCGGCATTGATGAAGCGCCGCACCGTGGCGCGCGCCTCTTCATAGGCCTGCGTGGCGCGATGCGACAGCGTATGCAGCCCACGATGGATATTCGCGTAATCGTTGCGGTAGAACCGCTCCATCGCCTCCAGCACCTGCACCGGCTTCTGCGCGCTGGCGGCGCTGTCCAGATAGACCAAAGGCTGGCCGTGAATGGTCTGATCCAGCGCCGGAAATCCGGCGCGATGCATCTCGACGGGAAAAGTCGCGGCTTCGGCGCAGGCAAACAAGGCGTGGCTCATGTGGCATCTCCATGCCAGGCAGCGGCGCGTTCGGTCGCGTAAGCGCGACCGCTGCCGCTACCAATCGTCTCCAGCGCCTCAGCCACAAAGGCATTGACCAGCAAAGCGCGCGCCGCGTCGAGCGCGATGCCGCGGCTGCGCAGATAAAACAGCGCCGTCTCGTCTAGCTGGCCGATGGTGCTGCCATGGCTGCATTGCACATCGTCGGCAAAAATCTCCAGCTCCGGCTTGTGGTCGGCCTCCGCCTGGCCGGAAAGCAGCAAGGCGCGGCTGATTTGCCTGCCATTGGCGCGCTGCGCCGCCTGCGCCACATGAATAGCGCCTTGAAACACGCCGCGCGCTTTATCGGCCAGTACGCTACGAAAATGCTGCGCGCTTTCGGTGTGCGGCGCGGCATGGCGCACGGCGGCGGTAATATCGCCATGCTGACTGCCGCGCAGCAGCGTGACCCCGCTCAACCGCGCCTGCGCTTCCGGCGCCGCCAGTGTGAAGGCAAGTTCATGCCGCGATAGCGCCGCGCCCGTGGTCAGCGTGAAATGATCGTAAAACGCGCCCTTGCCCAGCGTCGCCGTCAGCCGCGCCAGATGATAATCCGTGTTGGCCTGTTCCTGACATTTCAAATGCAGCGCTTTGGCCTGTTCTGCCAGCGTCACATCAATCTCAACGGTCACGCCTTGCGGCGCCCCTTGCCCCACCGTGATATGCCGCTCCAGCAGCGTCAACCGCGCATGAGCGCCCAGCGTAATCTGCAGCCGCAAGGCCGCTTGCCGCGCCGTACCTGACTTGTGACTCACGCACAAAATTTCCAACGGTGTGGTAGCCAAACAGGTTTGCGCCTGCACTGTGAGTCGATAACCCTGCATCGCATCGCCGGCGATGATGTCAGCCGGCAGATCAACCGCCATGGACAATTGTGGCTGATAATGCCCATTCACGAACACCAACCGCTGCCCATGCCCATCCAGCAACGGCGGCAACATGGCGGGCGAGAGCGTCGCCGCTGTCGCCGGCGCAAACGCCGCATCCTCCAGCGCCGCCAGGCTGGTATAGCGCCAAGCCTCGCGCTCCGCTGCTGCCGTCGCAATCCAGGCGGCCAGCGTCATGTCAGCCACCCGCGCTGGCGCAGCACACCGTGAAATTCATCCAGCCCATGCACCAGATGTTGCGGCCGCGCCGCCGCCAACCGCTCCGGCGTGAAGAAACCGCCGGTCAGCGCCACGCCAGTCATATCCAACGCCTGCGCGATATGCTGCTCTTCCGCTGTATCGCCGATGATCACGCAATCGGCACCGCGCAACCCATGCTCCGCCATGAAGCGCTGCAGCCGCTGGCCTTTGCTCTCATGCTTGAATTGGCTGGCGCGGTCGGCATAGGCCAACACCTCGGCGAAATGCTGGTGGATATTAAGCCGTTCCAACTGCGTACGAATCGGCTGCTCCAGATGATTGCTGAGGATCAGACAATGCACCCCCGCCGCTTCACTGGCATTCAGCAATTCCACCGCGCCACGCCGCAGCCGCTGCGTATGCACCCGCGCCTCGTAATAATCATGAAACACGTCCTGAATGGCGGCAAACCCGCTCGCCAACTCCGCCGCGCTGAACCCAACCGCCTGATAAAAATCCTGCAGCGGCAAAGTAATGTGCGTCTGATAAGTCAGCAAATCAATCAACGGCTTGCGCCCATGCGCCAGCAGCGCGTTGGTCGCCTCCAGCACCAGGTCAATATCGTCGAGCAGCGTGCAATTCCAGTCGAAGACGATGGTGGGCTGCCCGGGCTTCATGCGCACCCCGCCTGCGGCATCACCGCGCCGTAACCGCCTTGCTCCAGCGCCAGCGCCAGCGTCGCGTCGCCGGAACGCGCAATGCGCCCATCCGCCAACACATGCACGCGGTCAGGCTTGATATAATCCAGCAGCCGCTGGTAATGCGTGATCATCAGCTTGGCGCGCGCCGGCGCGCGCAGCGCGTTCACCCCGTCCGCCACCGTGCGCAGCGCGTCAATATCCAGCCCGCTGTCCGTCTCGTCCAACACGCACAGGCCAGGCTCGAACAGCGCCATCTGCAGCACCTCGTTGCGCTTCTTCTCGCCGCCCGAGAAGCCGTCATTCACGGCGCGCTTCAGCATCTCCTCAGGCATGTTCAAGAGCTTGGCCTTGGCGCGCAACAACTTCAAAAACTGCACCGCGTCCAACGCCTTCTCGCCCCGCGCCCCGCGCAGCGCATTCAGCGCCGTCCGCAAAAACACCGTGTTGTTGACGCCCGGAATCTCCACCGGATATTGAAACGCCAGAAAAATCCCCGCCGCCGCGCGCTCTTCCGGCTCCAGCTCCAGCAAATTCTTCCCGTTCCAAGTGGCGCTACCCGCCGTAACCTCATACCCCTCGCGCCCCGCCAGCACATAAGCCAACGTGCTTTTCCCGGCACCATTCGGCCCCATCA
>CAZBSB010000011.1:3267-21828 GCA_964494535.1 uncultured Rhodospirillales bacterium | reverse complement strand
TTACCTCGCCGCCGACGGCGTGGCGAAGTCCTCGATGCATGTCATTATCTATGGCAAGGAACGTCCGGCCGTGCTGGGCGCCAATGAAGCCGCCTGGGCACAGAACCGCCGCGGCGTGACCGTGGTGGGCGAAGGCGAAGCCGTGCCGACCAACTAAGTTTGATTTGTTGCATCAAGCCGCGCTTCGCAAGGGGCGCGGCTTTTTGCTGCGCGTTTTTTGCGGCGGTGCCGCGCCGGTTTTTTTGGTGACAGTGTCCAGCAAGATGCTTTACTTTGCGTCATGATTTGGCCATGCGGCCGTCGCACCCTGTAACCCTGCATCGCTCAGCAGCATAAGGACTCTTGCCATGATTTTCCGGCGCGCGCCTTTCGTGTTGGCCACCTTGTTGTTCACCGCCACGGTCGCGCCCGTGTGGGCGGAGGGCGGTTATGCCCAGCCGACGGAGCGTTACGGCAGTTATGGCAGCCGCGGCAATGCCTATCCGACCCAGCGTAGTGCCGCTTCCGAGAGTTATCTGGAAACCCGGATCAGCGATCTGGAAACCCAGCTGCGCTCGGTCTATGGCAAGTTGGAGCAGGCGGAATGGCAGAACAAAAGGCTACAATCGCAGCTGGATAAAATTCAGGGCGATATGGAAATGCGCTTGCAAACGCTGGAGCAGCGCCCGACCCGCAGTCGGACGGAAGACGCCGATATTGTTGACGGCGATTTGCCGCCGCGTCCCCTGCGCCCGCGCGATGCGCGTCCGTCGGATGACGCTGACCCGATCAGCCGCCAGCAGAGTTTTGATGATGATCCGGACGCCAAGCCGGTCACCGGCCGGTTGGGCAGTCTGCGCATGTCCGGCGATCGCGTGACGGGGGCGGACGATGATGAAATCAAGCCGCTGCTGCCGAAAACGCCGCCGGCCTATGGGCTGACGGCGCAGGAGCAATATGACCGCGCTTTCAGCCTGTTGCGCAATGGCGAGTATGATGAGGCGGAGACGGCGTTCAAAGGCTTTTTGAAAAAGAACCCCAAGGACAAGCTGGCAGACAATGCCAAATATTGGCTGGCGGAAACCCATTATGGGCGCAAGCAATATGACGCCGCGGCGGTGACCTTTGCCGACGCTTATCAATCCGCGCCCAAAGGGCCGAAGGCGCCGGATAGTTTGATGAAACTCGGTTTGTCGCTGGCGGGGTTGAAGAAAACGGAAGATGCCTGTACGACGTTGGGCGAGGTGCTGAACCGTTATCCCAACGCGTCCGCCGCGGTGAAGAAGCGCACCCAGCAGGAACTCACGCGCCTCAAATGCCCGGCGTGATGAAAGCGGTCGCCATGGTTTCATCTGTTCCTGGTCTGCGCCCGCTGCGGCGCGCTTTGATTTCCGTTTCCGACAAAACCGGCCTCGCCGAACTCGCCGCCGGTTTGCGCGCGCAGGGCGTGGAGATTTTGTCCACCGGCGGCTCGGCCAAGGCGCTGCAAGAGGCCGGGTTTGCGGTCACGGAAGTGGGTGCCTATACCGGCTTTCCCGAAATCATGGATGGTCGCGTCAAGACGCTGCATCCGCGCATCCATGGCGGCATTTTGCAGAAGCGCGACGACGCGGCGCATCAGCAGACCGCGAAAGCACATGACATTCCGCCGATTGATCTCATCGTGGTCAATCTCTACCCGTTCGCGGCCACGGTGGCCAAAGGCGCGGATTATGACGCTTGTATTGAAAACATAGATATCGGCGGGCCGGCGATGCTGCGCTCCGCGGCCAAGAACCATGCCGATGTGGCTGTGCTGACGGCGCCGGCGCAATATGCGGCGCTGCTGGCCGAGTTGGCGCAGCATGACGGCGCCACGACTTATGCCCTGCGGCAGGAATTGGCGCAGGCAGCTTATGCCCATACGGCGGCCTATGATGCGATGATCGCCGATTGGTTTGCGCAACAACGTGGCGAAGAATTTCCGGTCACGCTCACCGTCACCGCCACGCGGCGTCAGACGTTACGTTACGGCGAAAACCCGCAGCAAAGCGCCGCTTTTTATGTCAGCGACCCGCAAGGCGCGCTGGCGCGCGCGCAGCAAGTGCAGGGCAAGGAGCTGAGCTACAACAATCTCAACGATACGGACGCGGCTTTTGAGCTGGTGAGCGAGTTCACCGATCGTCCGGCGATCGCCATCATCAAACACGCCAATCCTTGTGGTGTCGCGGCGGCGGATGATTTGCTCGCCGCCTGGCAGCGCGCGCTGGCTTGCGATCCGGTCAGCGCCTTCGGCGGCATCATCGCCTGCAACCGTCCGCTGGACGGCGCGGCGGCGCAGGCGATGGCGGAGATTTTCTCCGAGGTTATCATCGCCCCGGCGCTGGATGATGAGGCGCGGCAGATTCTGGCCGCCAAGAAAAATCTGCGTGTGCTGGTGACCGGCGCGCTGCCGGACGCAGGCGCACATGGGCGACTGCTGAAGACAGTGGCCGGCGGCTATCTCGTGCAATCGCGCGACGCGACGGTGTTGAACCCTGCCACGCTGCGCTGCGTGACGCGGCGGCAGCCGACGGCGGCGGAGCAGCGCGATCTCGCTTTCGCTTTTACTGTCGCCAAACATGTAAAATCCAACACCATCGTTTACGCCAAAGACCTGGCGACGGTGGGCATCGGTGCCGGGCAGATGAGCCGGGTGGACAGCGCGCGCATCGCGGCGCGCAAGGCGGAGGATATGGCGCGCGCGGCAGGATTGCCGGCTTCGCCCACCCGCGGCGCGGTGGCGGCGAGCGATGCGTTCTTTCCGTTCGCCGATGGGCTGGAGGTGCTGGTGGAAGCCGGCGTCACCGCCGTCATCCAGCCCGGCGGCTCTATTCGCGATGAAGAAGTCATCGCCGCCGCCGACAAAGCGGACATCGCCATGCTCTTCACCGGCGTGCGGCATTTCCGGCACTGAGTTATTGTCAGGCAGCTAAAAATACGGCCAGAACACCAAAATCCCAATGAGCGCGGCGCACAGCGCGCAAATCAGCACCGCGCCTGCCGCGATGTCTTTGGCGCGCTTGACAGCGGGGTGGAATTCCGGCGCCACGACATCGCACAGATATTCAAATGCCGTGTTCATCAGTTCCGCGAACCAGACCAGAGCGATCAAGATAATCAACCAGCGCCAGTCGGCGGCGCTTACGCCGAGCAGCCAGCCTGCCAGGCAGACCAGCACGGCTGCCAGCAGATGCAGCCAGGCATTATGCTGGCTCCGCAAGGTGAAGCCAATGCCCTGCAGGGCATAATGGAAGCTCCGGCAGCGCGCGCGCAGGGAGAAACGCTCCGGCTCATTTTTCATTTTTTGTCTCCAATCGCCAACGCAGCGCTTGACTCATGTCAGACTTGGTCTGTCCACAGCAGCGCCGCCACGTCGCTATTATCAGCATCGCCACTCCGGCAAACAGCACGCAACAAGCCATCATGACCTCACTCTATCGGTGTAACGCGCATATCTAGCGCGGCCTCCAACCGCAAGGGCAGCGTCGCTTGCCCTGCCGCGTCTGCCGTGATGTCGGAAACCGTCGCCCCAGCGCAATGATAACGCTGCCCCGGCCGCAAGCCAGCGATCCTGATCGTCTGCGCCACCACGCTGCTGCCGGGATGCAGCCGTGCCGACAAACTTCCCGCCGCAGCGTGCGCCCAGGCCGGCAACACATCAGGGTAGGACGCGGTGCTAATATGCGGTTCAAGCCTCGGGTCGGACGGCGCGGCAATCAAACGGCGGAAGCTGCCCGGCACCGTGCAGCGCGCCATAAATTCCACCGCATGAGCCCACACGGAAGCGTTGGGGCGATACATATGTCCAGCCTCGTCCTGTGTCGGGCATTCCTCGTCCAGCGCCGCGAGGCAGAGTTGCTTGACCTCATCATCGCCCAACTCCGCCGCCGCCAGCGCCGTGGCGCTATAAGCCGCGGCGCGTGACCTTCCGTAATTGCCTGTATCAATCCGCCAGAATTTTTCGCGCTGCAGCCGGCCGGCTTGCACAATCTCCCGCCGCAACAGCAGCCAATGGCGCAACGCGATATCGGGCAGTGTGGCATTGAGGAAAAAACACGGCAGCGCTTGCGGCATGGCGCCGCCGATGCTTGGCAAAGCCAGGCCGGTGTAATTGGAACGGCAGGGAATAATGTGCCCCATATAATCGAGGAATTCCTCATCCAGCATGGTGCGCAAGCGCGCTTCGTGGTTAGCCGCATAACTTGGATCTTGCGACCGGATTGCGGCCGCACCGATCATGTTGCAGAGTGGGTAAATCCAGTTCGGTTCGCACGGAATGAGATGGAAGGCGGAGCGCGCCGCCTCGCTCTTGAGCTTGGTCACCAGCGCCGGCAAATCATAAGCGAAAATCTTGCCGGTTGGATGGTGCAAGGAAAAACTGCCAGGCGCCTGAAAATCCCGCCGTCCCGTCGTTGCCTGGAACAGCGCCATCTGCGTCGCCGCGAAGCCGGTGAACATGATATTGTCACGCGCTACGGGGTCGGGGTCGCGGCGCAGATTGCCCCAGGCATTTTCCAACGCCCAGTAACGCCAGACGGGATGCTGCGTGTGCTTGAGAATTAGCCGGTGCTGCGCCTCGCTGAGATGGGCTTGAAAAGCTGGCAGCCGCGTCGCCTGCGCCATGACAAGCGCATAGCCGGCAAAATGCAGTTGATAGCGCACGGCGGCGGTTTGAAACTGGTCGAGCCATTCAAAACCGTTGAATTGCTCCAGCGGTTGCAAAGCGCGGTCAAGCAGGAAGCGCAGCCGCTTGACATCATCGCCAGACAAAGCCTCGACCGCCGCATTCGCCGGCGCGAAACCGGCCGCCACGGTCGGCGCTTCCCGCTGCAAATAGGCGTTGCCTGCCGCCCTTCGCCGCTCTCCGCGCCACCGCCGCACCAGCATCACGCCAAACACCAGAACCGCCAGCGCGAGATTAACGCCGAGCGCCATCCAGGGCGCCGCGTCATGCCGGTGGCCATGATCCATCGCGCTGCCCATGACCGCCAACAGCAGCCAAACGGCCGGCGGTGCCAAGACATTGCCTGTGGCAAACCACAGAGCCACCGCCACCACAAATCCCAGCGTACCCGCCAGCGCCAACAGCATGTGCCACAAACCCTGGGCACTGGTCAGGTCGGCATGTGCCAGGAAGCCGCCACCCGGCCACATCAGCCCCAGGCCGAAGATTTGCATGGCAGTGGTGCCGGCCAGGAGTGCCAAGAGCAAACCGCTGGTGACCATGGCGCCATAGATGAACAGGCTGCGCCGCCAGCGCCGTGCCGTCACGCGGCCGCACCAGACGTCAGTTATTGGCAGGAATGAGATTTTCATGGCACACGAAAGGGCATCCCAGCAGTTTCAAAGGCGAACGAATTCTGAAGACAGTTTGCCTGCTTTAATAGCGGACTGCGGCATGACGTCCTGTCAGCATTATAGCAAAGTCAACTCTGGCTGTTTGCTCGGCAAGTTTGTCTGCCATGAAGCGCGATAATATTGTTAAGGCGCTCTGGCGGGCGGTGGCGGAATGGCCAGTCCAGCGTTCTGCGAGCCGCCGCTGGCGAGGTTCGCGCATAGATTCGTTTCCGTGATTAGCCAGCTGCCCAGGGCGCGGTCTTGCTGGTCAGGCTTCTTGACGGCACTGACGATAATTTCTCGCGCTCGGCGTGCTGCGTCCCTGCCGATTAATATCCCGGCTTTGTCTAATTCATGCGTGCCGTTCATCACTGCGTTGGCAGTTCTTTGCCAATAGCCTGACGCCGCCGCGAGAGCGCCAGACGAACGCGTGACGGTTTCCATGCCGGCCGGCGTGTTAGTTTCATAGCCAAAAAGTCCAGGTTTTTCGCGCAGGGCAGGGCGCGATTCGCCAAGGATGGTTTCACACCAGCCCGTCAACATCGAAGTATCCCGGATTTTGACAGGCATGGGCAGCGCCCTGCGGCGTTGCCAATTAATCTGCCGCACGTTTTTTTGATAAACCTCCTGGATGGTGCGCGCCAAGTTGGCGAGCAGAAAAGTCAAATCATGCTGACAGGAAACGACGATCGCGTTTTTTTGTTCTTGGGGGGTGAAGACGCTGCTGCCGCCATGCTGATCGAACACGTCAATCAGGCTGAACCCGCCATAGACGGCTGCCCAGAACATCGCCATATGATGCGCGGCTTCCCACTTGCTGACAACCTGTTTCGCGTCGGCCGCTTGGTCGCTGGTGGTGGAGCGAGTAAGCGGCTGGAGGGCATCGCGGCAATAGCTGGCGCGCATCGCCACATTGATCGGTTCCTCGAGGCCTTTTTGCGTCAGCTTGCCGGCTGTGGGCGCCGGCTGTTTGGTGGCGGGCGCTGGAGCTATGGTGCCGGGGTTCGTAGTGCTGGGTTTTTTGTCCAGTTTATCCAGTACACCGTCCAGGAGATCGTCCGAAACCCAAGCGATGTGCTGCTGGCTAGCTTGTGCTGCAGGTGCGCCGCCGAACATCAGTATACCAGTGATGAGCGTGATGCAGGATATGGCGCGCATGGTGTGTCCAACGTCTGGCAGGCAAATTGTGAGGCCATGACCATAACACGGACTGCCGGATTGTCACGCGGATGCGGTGTGTGTCGTGGTGATGGTTGCTGCCGAAAGATGGACACGTTAAGAGGCTCTTGTGCCGCAGGATTCCCATGAACGCCTCTGGCGTTCACATGTTCAAACAGTCACTAAATGACCAGGATAATTGGTGAGTGCTAGGTTATGGTTGGCGCGGATTGATGGAACTCCGCCGGCGCGTGGCGCTGGACGCGGCCTTTCACGTGATCGCCATAGGAACGCATGTGCAGCGCCGTCGGCATCAGGCCGAAATGCGCGTAGGTAGCAGACAATGCGCCGAAGAAGCCCAGATAGAGCCGCTCGGTCAGGCGGTTGAAGGGGCGCTGGTTGTTCGCGGCGCAGCGCGGCTCCTTGATGCCGATCATGACATCGTGCTGGCTACTGTTGGCGGGCGTGACGGCGGTGACCTGGTTCAGGAAACCTTGCACGGCCTGGTGGGTCGCAGTTGAACGGCGGTAAATCTGCGCCGCGCCCAGCGTGGTATAAAGTTGGGGCACGCGCTCGGGCAGGCTCAGGCCGGACAGCGTCAGCATGGCGGAGGCCGCCTGACCGAATTCATCCAGCCAGCGCATCTGGTCCATATGGCGCAGCTTGTCTTGCAGCAGGCGGGTGAAGTCCTGCTGGTCGTTGACCGACGCCGGCCGGTCAGAGACGCCGGCGGTGATGATGGTGACGCGCAGGCCGCCGGCGCGCGACATGGCGTGTTCGCGGATCGAGCGCAGCCCTTCCATGATTTCCATGCTTTCCAGGATGACGCTGTTTTCCTGCAGGAATTCCACCTGTTGCGCCGATACCCAGTCCACCCTGCCGGTCGGCGCGCGGTCGCGCGCGGTCGGTGGCTGCCACAAGGTGAATTGGCCGCCGAAGCGTACGCGCTGCATGTAGGATAGACCGCAAACCACGCGGCGGCCGGAGGCGGCGGCATCTTCCGTCATCAGGCGCTGCACCTGGCGGAAAATCTGGCCGGAGACGGGGGGCGGTTGTAGCCGGTGCATGGCGCGCTCCGCGCTCAGCCGGCATAGGCGAGTTGGGTGTGCCGCTGCGGCGCAAAGATCGGGCGTTGCGGTGCCAGCGATGCCGTCGGCTCCGCTAGCAGCGTCACCGGCAGCGCCACCTGCCAGGGTAGTTTGGTAAGGCCGGAGCCCATGGTGTAAAGCTGGAAGCTGTTGGGGTGGTTGCCGTAGCGCAGCGGCAAGGCATCGCGCGGCGCGAAGATGCCGCTCATCTCCTCGGCCTTCAGCGCGACCAGATAGCGCCAGGCGGAGGCGTGCGCGGCTTCTGGCGTGAGTTGCGTTCGGTCAGCGAGATTGTCGCCGGCCTTGGCGGCCATCCTGGCCATTTTGGCCTGATACGCCGCCGGATCGGCATCCGCCCAGCGGCGCAGATTTTCTTCGGCCGCTTGCTTGAACGCCGGCACGCCATACTGCGCGTAAAGCCGTTCCTGCCCACTCTCGATGCTCAGCCAGCCGTCATGACCCAGCGCCTGCGTCAGGCGTTGCAGCCCGCCGATATAACGCTTGCCATAGTCCGGCGGCCAGAGATTGGCGTCGCCGCCGCGCTTATCGTCCGGCACCATTTGCACTTTCACGCCATGCGGATAGAGCGCGCTGACGGCGCCGACGGTGCGCGCCAGCTGGGTAAGCATCAGGAATTCCGCCAGGTCGGGCGCCTGCTGGGCGCCGTAATGCTGCACGTTCTTGACCGGGCCGGCGCCGAGGCGCAGCAGCAGCGGGGCGCCGGCGTCCAGCCGGCTTTGCACATGGGATAAGAACGGGGCGCTGTCGTCCGGGCGGCGCTTGGCCACGCTGTTGCTGCCCAGCTTGGCCACCACGGCAGCGGCGATGCCGCCCGCCTGGCGGATGAATTTCTGCTCCGCCTTGCCGGGACGGCCGACCATGCCGCGGTCGGGCAAAATCGTCGCCGCGGTTTGGTGGAAAGCGGCGTGAAACTGCTCCGCTTCCGTCACGGCGCGGCGGAGCTTCTCGGCCGTAAAATCGGCGCGCGCTAGCAGCGCGGCGCTGTCGGCGACCGGACGCGCCGGGGTCAAGGGCAGCGGTGTGTGCAGCAGGCTGGCGGTGGGTGGGATGAGCGGGGCAGCGTTGATCATGGCAGGCCTGGAGCAGTGGGGGGGGGGGGATGAGTCACCGCACTATAATAAGAATTATTATCAATGCAAATGATTCTTAGTTCAATATTTGTCGCCCACGGGCGCAGCTTGGCGCGACGCGGACTTGCGGGCAGTCGTGGAGTGCGGCATGACTGCGGCAAGCATCGTGTGCCGGCCGGCAGGGACATTCAAAAGCATGAAAGCGGATATCGTTGTTGTGGCGCTGTTGCTGCTCGCCGTGGTGGGCGTGCTGGCGCTGGGTCTCGTCAGCATGGCGCGGGGTGGCGCTTTTGCCCAAAAATACGGCAATAAGCTGATGCGCGCCCGCATCGCTTTGCAATTGTTGACCGTGCTGCTGCTGGCGGCGCTGTTTTGGCTCAGGCCGCGCTGAATGTTCGACGCTTGGCTCGCCACCGATTTGCCCGCCGGGCTGCTGATCTATCTGGGGTTTTATCTCGCGGCGCAGATTTGGGAGTGCTACGAGAATCTGCGGTTGCAGCGCCCCTGGTGGTTCGTGGCTGTCAGCGCCGTCAGCGCGCTCACGCTGCTGACGCTTGGTTTGGCCTATTGGCTGCCGGATTGGGCGGCGCAGCTGTCGCCGGTCTTCGTGCTGCCGGCGGGGATTCTGAGTCTCGGCTGGCTGGCCAGCAGTTCGCTCTATGCCTTGCGGCATCACCCGCGCGACGCGGCCATGACGGAGGCGGAGCATCGGCTGGCGCTGATGGTGGCCGGCGGCCTGGCCGTGGCCGTGGAGGCGCCGCTATGCTGGTGGACGCTGCAGGTCTGTGCGGGCGCTTTATGACAAAGCCGGTTGCCAGACGGGCGACAAAAACGCACATTGGCGTGATGGCAATTGATTCCTCTATACCTGCCGGCTTATCAAACATTGCTCATTGTTCGTTTTCGGGTGGTTCATGAAAATTTTGGTGCCGTGCAAACGGGTCATTGATCCTTACGTTAAAATTCGCGTTAAGGCGGATGACAGCGGCGTGGAGCTGGCCAATGTCAAAATGGCGCTCAATCCGTTTGACGAAATCGCGGTTGAGGAGGCGGTGCGGCTGCGCGAGAAGAATCTGGCGGCCGAAGTAATCGTCGTCACCATCGGCAACGCTCAGGCGGGCGAAATGCTGCGCACGGCCATGGCGCTCGGCGCCGATCGTGGGCTGCATGTGCCGTATGACGGCGAGACGCAGCCGTTGGGCGTCGCCAAGGTGCTGGCGGCGCTGGCCAAGCGTGAAGGTGCGCAGCTGGTCATCATGGGCAAGCAGGCAATTGACGATGATTGCAACCAGACCGGCCAGATGCTGGCCGGCTTGCTGGGTTGGCCGCAAGGCACCTTCATTTCCAAGCTGACGCTGGACGGCGGCAAAGCCACCGTGGTGCGCGAGATTGACGGCGGACTGGAGACGCTGGAGCTGCCGCTGCCGGCGGTGCTGACCACCGATCTGCGGCTCAACACGCCACGCTACGCCACGCTGCCCAATATCATGAAGGCGAAGAAGAAACCGCTGGACAGTGTGTCAGCGGCGGATTTGGGGGTGGATTTGACGCCGCGAATGAAGACGCTGAAAGTGACGGAGCCGCCAGCGCGGCAAGCCGGCGTCAAGGTGCCGGATGTCGCCACGCTGGTGGACAAACTGCGCACGGAAGCCAAGGTGATTTGAGGGATTCATGACCACGCTCGTCATCGCCGAACATGACAATAAAACATTGCGCCCGGCCACGCTGAACGCGGTGGGTGCCGCGGCGCAGCTGGGCGCGCCGGTGACCGTGCTGGTGGCGGGACACCAGTGCGGGGCGGTGGCGCAGCAGGCGGCGCAGATTGCCGGGGTGGCCAGCGTGTGGCACGTGGATGACGCGGCTTATGCGGCGGGCGCGCCGGAAGCGTTGGCACCGCTGGTGGTGACGTTGGCGAAGGATTACACCCATATTCTGGCGGCGGCGACGGCGGCGGGCAAAAACCTGCTGCCACGCGTCGCGGCGCTGCTGGACGTGGCGCAGGTTTCGGACATCACCGCCATCGTCAGTGCGGACACATTCGTGCGGCCGATCTATGCCGGCAATGCGCTCGCCACCGTGCAGAGCCAGGACAAAATCAAGGTCATTACGGTGCGGACGACGGCTTTTGCGGCGGCAGCCACGGGCGGCCAGGCGCCGGTGCAAAATCTGGCTGCCGTGAGCGTCGCGGCGCCGGTCAGCCGTTGTCTGGGGCAGGAATTGTCGCAATCCTCGCGGCCGGATCTGACGGCGGCGAAAATTGTGGTCTCCGGTGGGCGCGGGGTGGGCAGCGCCGAGAATTTCAAACTGATCGAGGCGCTGGCGGATCGGCTGGGGGCGGCGGTCGGCGCGTCGCGGGCAGCGGTGGATGCCGGCTATATCGCGAACGACTATCAAGTTGGGCAGACTGGCAAGATCGTGGCGCCCACGCTCTATATCGCGGTCGGGATTTCCGGCGCCATCCAGCATCTTGCCGGGATGAGCAACAGCAAGGTTATCGTCGCCATCAATAAAGACCCGGACGCGCCGATTTTTGGCGTGGCGGACTATGGTTTGGTGGCCGATTTGTTCCAAGCGGTGCCGGAACTCACGGCGGCGCTGAACAAGTAAATTCCAGGCCTGGACTTGACCAAAACAGCAAACGGCGCCACAGTGCCGGCCGGTTTGTTTTTGCAGCGCAGCAAGCGGGAGCCATTATGCAGCAGCAGGAATTTGATACGCTCATCGCGCCCTTTTACCAGGCGGTGGAGCAGGGGTGTATGCGGATCGTCGCCACCGGCAACGATCCGGTCGGCGCGACCACCATGATGACGGAATTCGTCATCTCAGGCCGGAAATATGAGTTGTCGGTGCGCAATGGCAGCGACATGAACAAATACCGCTTCTGGCTGGGCGTGAATGTCAGCCGGCTGTTCTTCATCACCAACCTCGCCGATATTGACACCGAGACGGCGAAGAAGAAGTTCCATATCACGTTCGGCGGCGCCGAACGCTGCGGCTGGGTCATCAATTACGAGCCGATCCCGAAGGGAGTGGCCATCGTCGGCATGTGCGATGTGGGCGACGACTATACGACGGCCGAAGATGATCTGTGCATCCTGCCGGTCGCCGGGAGCGAAGGTGGCCGCGTCAAGCCGGAATTGACGCGTAAAGGGCTGTTCTGGGCGACGGATATTTGCCTGATGGTGCAGTCGCTGCTGCGCACCTGCGAGCGCGAAAATGTGCGCTCCCATAATCTGCCGCCGGCGCCGCTCTGACGGGTCGCGTGACGGCAAGCACGGTTTCCACGCCTGGATTGACATTGGTGCTGGGTGGCGGCCCTGCCGGAGCCGCTTGCGCGCTCTGGCTGCATCAATTGGGCTGTCCGGTGTTGTTGTTGGAAAAGAACGCGCAATGCGGCGGGCTGCAGCAATATAGCCCCTATGAAAATCTCTGGCTGCCCGGCGTGTCGGGACGCAAGGGCGAAGAGGTCGCGCTGCAGATTCATGAACAGTTGCTGGAGCGCGGCGTTCCGCAGCGTTGCGGCGTAGCCGTGCGGCAAGTGCAGCGGCAACCGGCAAAGGGCGTGCAGCTCATCGCGGAGACCGGCGAAACTTATGCCGGTGCCATACTGGTGTTGGCGACCGGCGCGCGCTTTCGCAGCGGCGGGTTGCGGTCGACCGACCGGCTGGCCATTGGGCCGGGCAAGCCCATCGAGGCGATTGATGTCGCCGGGCGGCGGGTTGCGGTGTTGGGCGGCGGCGACAATGCGTGCGACCAATATCTTTTTGCGCTCAACCGCGGCGCCGCCAGTTGCACGATCTTCGCCCGCCATCTGCGCGCGCAGAAAAAGCTGCGCGACCTGGTGCCGGCGCGCGACATTCGCGTCGGCGCCTATGTCGTGGATCAGGAGCGCATGACGGTCAATGACATGCCGTTCGACGTCATCAGCGTGCAATATGGCTATGAGCCCGTGGTGCCGGATGGGCTTGAAGCGCTGCAACGAAGCGCTGAAGGTTTTGTGCTGGCCGACCATTGGGGGCAAACGAATCTCGACGGGCTTTATGCGGTCGGCGAAGTGGCGCAGACTTTTCACCCGTGCGTCGCCACTTCTTTCGCGCACGGCATCCAGGCGGCCAAAGCCATTCAGCGGCGCTTGGGGTTGTGAGCTCCATGCTGGTCAGCATCATCACGCCTTGCTACCGCGCCGAGCCGTTCATCGCGCGCATGGTACGCAGCCTGCGGGCGCAGACTTATGCGCAATGGGAAGCCGTGCTGGTGGCCGATGACGGGGTTGATTATCAAGCGGTGCTGCGTGCGCAGGGGTTGGACGATGGCCGGTTGCGTTTCGCCAGCACTGGACGGATCAAGTCGGGCTGCCACCATGGGCGCAATGTCGGGCTGGAATTGGCGCGCGGCGATTTGATCACCTATCTTGATGCCGACGATACTTATCTGCCGCGGCGGCTTGAGGCCTTGCTTCCCATCGCCCTGCGCCATGGCGCGGCGACCGACAATCTGACCGTGCTGGACGACGCCAGCGGGCGATTTTTGCGCCATCCGCTCGACCCGGTCACCACCGCCGCGCACGTTACGGCGGAGGATATGTTCAATCTGCACACGCCGATGTTTCCATTGACGCGGCGCGATTGCAATCTGGCGCGGCTGCCGGGCGTGGAATTCTGCGAAGACATTGTGGGCAATCTGCGGCTGATGGAGCTGATCGGCGCGATACCACTGGTGTCGGAGCCGCTGATGGAATATCGGGTGGTGCTGAGCTCCATGTGCCATAACCCGGACGCGGCGCGGGATTTCGATAAAGCCTATACCGACTATGGCGCGCGGTTGACCACGGGCGATGGGTTTGGCCTGAAAAACCATCGGGCGGTAGCGCTGCAGGGGTTTCGCTATAAACAGGCGCTCAACCAGGCTTTTGCGGCGGCGAGCGTCCGCGAACCCGCGCTGAATTTTCAAGACTTCATTTTGCGCGGTGCGGCACCCTTCAAGGCGCAGGCGGCCTGACGCCAAACAAAGCGGTGCCAAGGCGCACCTGGGTGCTGCCGCAGGCGATGGCGGTTTCGAAATCGGCGCTCATGCCCATGCTGCACTCCGGCAGGCCGGCTTGTTCCGCCAGACGCGCCAGTTGCTCGAAATGCGGGCGCGGGTCTTGGTTGTGGGGGGGGAGGCACATCAGCCCCACCACCGGCAAATGCAGGCGCTCGCAACAGTCTTCTAGGAAAGCGGGCAGTTCTTCGGGGGCGATGCCGGTTTTTTGCGGCTCCGCCGCCAGATTGACCTCAATGAACAGCGCCGGCCGCCGGTTATGCTTGGCCATCGCTTGCGCCAGCGTCTCGGCCAGCTTCGGGCGGTCGAGCGTGGCGATGCTGTCGAACAGGCGCACGGCATCGCTGACCTTGTTGGTCTGGAGCGGACCGATGAGTTGCAGGTGGATATCCGGGCAGGTGGCGCGCAGCGGCGTGAACTTCACGGACGCTTCCTGAACCCGGTTTTCGCCGAACAAGCGCTGGCCGGCGGCATAAGCCTGCAGCACCGCTTCAGCCGGTTGGGTCTTGCTGACGGCGACGAGCGCGACGGATTCCGGTAGGCGCCCGGCACTTAAAGCGGCGGCAGCCAAGCGGGCGCGCAGGCGCTGCAGATTTTCAGGGATGGGTGCCATGGACGCCATGCGGGTAGGTTCTTCCTGTCTGTGGGTGGTTGGGCGCAGCATTTAACCACAATATGCCTTAGCGTGGCGTCGCGGCAATATTCGCTTTGTTTGCGTAGGGGCGTCTGTCATGCTGGCGTTCAGCCAGTAAGGAGGCGTGATGGCAGGGCAAACGCAGATCGGCATCATCGAGGCGGGACGGCCGACGGTCGCAGTGCTGGAAGCACATGGCGATTTCCCAAAAATGTTCGCCGGTTATTTCAGGGCAGCCGAGCAGTTTGACTACAAGGTTTTTCCGGTGGCGGAACAGAATCCGTTTCCTGAACCGGTTGCTTGCCAGGCTTGGATCATCACGGGCTCGCCAGCGGGGGTTTATGAAGACCATGCCTGGATGGCGCCTTTGATGGGCTTTATTCGTGCGGTAATGGCCGCCAAGGTGCCGCTGCTCGGGATTTGCTTTGGCCACCAAGCCATGGCGCAAGCCATGGGTGGACGGGTGGAAAAATCGCCGCGCGGCTGGGGGCTGGGGTTGCATGAATATGCGCTGACGGAGGCGGGCAGAAAGATTTTCCCGCAACGCATCAAGTTAAGCCTGCCGGCTTCGCACCAGGATCAGGTGGTTGAACCGCCGCCAGATAGTACGCTCATCGCCGCTTCGGAATTCTGCCCCTATGCGGCGCTGGCCTATGGTGAGACGGGCTTATCACTGCAGCCACATCCGGAATTCACGGACGATTGTATCAAATTGTCCATCGCTTATCGGCGCGACAAAGCCCTGGTGCCGGAACATGCGGCTGCTGAGGGTCTGGCGAGTTTCACGCGCTATCAAAGCGACGCCGCCTGGATGGCGCCGGAGTTGGAGCGCTTCCTGGGGCGCGCGGCTTAGCCTTACTCGGTCACGCGGGATTTGAAGGATTTCCAGTTCTTGCGCGCCGGTTTAGCAGGTTGCGTCGCGACCGGACAACCGGGAGCCGTCCAGCGGTAGCCATTGGCGAGCACTTCGGCGCGGGCCGCGGCAAAATCGGTCTGAAAAGCGGGCTGGCTGTGCAGTTTCTGCCAGATGAGCGCGCCCAGGACACGGCCGCCGGTCAGGTCATGCGGCGTATGCACACCGGCCAGCACGCGGCGATTAGCGACGCGTCCGGCCTGATGCTGCAGGGCATAGTGCGCGTCCGGCACCAGACTGCCCAACAGATGCGCCAGCACCAGACTGGTGCTGGTATGGCCGCTGGGATAAGAGAAGTTCTTGGGGTTGAGCGGCGGCACCAGCAACTTCACCCGTTTGTCGGCGCGATAGGGGCGCGGCAGCCGCCAATGATCCTTGGCCTGTTTAGTCACGGCCTTGCTGTCAGAGACAACATTATCCAGTAGGGCAAAGGTTTTGGGCAGTTTGGCGCGGGTGAAATGTGGCCCAAGCACATCGGTCACAATCTCCGGCCGCGTCCGGTGTTCATAGCGGGCGGCAGCGATTTCATGCGGCGCGGCGTATTTTTGAATCTGGATGATTTTGCCGATGTCGGCTTTCCAGGCTTTGGATTTGACTTTCGGCGGTTTGGGCAGCTGCTTATAGGCCACGCTGGCCGGCGTCAAATAGACGAAACGCGGTTTCTCCTCCGGTTCCGGCGCGACAGCCGAGGGCAAGCTCACGGCCGGCTGATCAGCACTCAGCGCCTGTCCTGACGGGATCAATGCGGCGAAAAGGAGGCCGGCGAAGAAGACCGAATGACGCAAAGACTGCATGACCGCGCTCCGTATTAAGGTGGTGCGCCCGCAGAAAGACAACCGCGCGGCGCCTCAGCGTGAACATAAGCACTTCACGCTAGAGAGACAACGCAATCTAGCGGAGCTGTGCCGAGAAATAAACCGCCTTTGTGCTGGACAGGCAGATTTTTCTCCACGGCTGAGAATGATGCGTTATAGAGAATCATGCGTGTTCTCCACATTATGGCCGGCAAAGGCAATGGCGGCGCTGAAACCTATGCCGCCGATATGATGCTGGCTTTGCATGAGCACGGCAGCGTGCAAAAGGCTGTGCTGCACCCGCGCCAGGAACGGCTGGCCGAGCTGCAGCGCGCCGGGGTGGCAGTGGACGTGGCAGTGTTGCAATGGCCGCTGCTGCCATTGCAACGGACGCGATTGCGGCGGCTGATCGCTCGATGGCAACCAGATTTGGTGCATTGCTGGATGCGCCGCGCCGCGAGTTTGGTACCGCCGCTCTCCGTGCCGGTCATCGGTTGGTTTGGCGGCTATTACGAGGTCGGCCATTTTGCGTCCTGCAGCCATTTCATTGGCGTGACGCCGGATATTGTGCGTCACCAGCGTGAAGAGGGTGTGGCGACGGAGCGCAGCTTTTTCGTGCCGACTTTTCCCGTGACCGAAGCGCCCGACCAGCCGTTGGAGCGCGCCATGCTCGGTGCGCCGCCGGGGAAGACCGTGCTGTTGGCGCTTTCTCGCCTACACCCCAAAAAAGGGTTGGACACGCTGGTGCAGGCGATGAAAGACCTGCCCGACTGCGTGCTGTGGTTGGCCGGCGATGGGCCGATGCGCGAGACGTTGCAATCCCACGCCGCGCAGCGCGGCGTGACGGAGCGGGTAAAGTTCCTCGGCTGGCGCACGGATCGCGGCGCGCTGCTGCGCGCGGCCGACATCTGCGTGCTGCCGTCACGCTATGAGCCGTTCGGCACCGTGATGCTGGAAGCCTGGGCATGCGGCACGCCGCTGGTGGCGGCCGCGGCGGCCGGGCCCGCCGCCTTTGTGCAAAACGGCGAAAACGGGCTGTTGGTGCCGATCAACGACCCCAAGGCGCTGGCGCAGGCCATTCGGCAATTGCGCGATGACCCCGCGTTGCGGGCGCGCTTAGCACAAGGCGGTCTGGCCAGCTATCAGGCGCAATTCACGCGGCCAGCGGTGACGGCCCGGCTGTTGGAGGTTTATCGGCAGATTCTGGCAATGGGGCGTTGATGGTGTGGCGCCTGTCACCGGAGGCCAATCTGCGCCTGCAATCGCACTTGTTGGCCGGCTGCCTGGCTTTCGCCTTGACCATCGGGCTGGTGGCCGGCGGCAGTATGGCGCTGTGTGGTATTGGTGGCGCGATCGCGCTTTATGCGCTGGAGACGCTGCGGCAGAAAAGGCTGGTGCCGCTGCAGCCGGTGGCGTGGATTTTCGGCAGTGTTTTTCTGTTGCTGGTTATGCTTGGGAATATAACGGCGCTGGCGCCGGAGCGTTCCTGGCCGATGAGTGGGCGGCTCTTCACCATCGTGCTGCCGCTGATGCTGTTTTTCCACCAGCGTCCGGCGCCGCTGATGCTGCCCGCCTGGTTGCCGCGTTATTTGCCCTGGGGTTGTCTGTTTTGCTTGCTGCTAGTGCTGCTGGATATGCTGACGGGTGGCGCCGTTCTGTTGTCAATCATTAAGGGCAAGCATGAGCGGCTGATCTATTATAATCGCGGACTGAGTTATGCGGCGGTGTTGATCTGGCCGTTGGTGGTGTTGCTGCTCCATCAGGGACGGCGCATCTTGGCTGTCTTGCTGCCGCTGTTGTTGCTGGTGGTGGGCGGTTTGAGTGAATCACGTGGCGCGCCTTTAGCGCTGCTGTTTGGCGCCGGTTTTGGCGCACTGGCCTGGATGGCGCCGTGGTTGGCGCGGTTGACGGCAGCTGGTTTGCTCGCGGTGGTTTTTTGCCTCACTCTGGCGGTCGTGGCGTGGTTCTGGCCGGCGCTGCCTGATGGACTGGAACATCTACCGCCGTCCTGGCGCCATCGGGTGGAGATTTGGCATTACCTGCTGGGCTGGCTGGGGCAGCGCCCCTGGCCACCGGCAGGCGTTGACGCGGCAGGCGTGATCGCCCCGCTGACGTCTTTTGCAGGCATATACAAATACGCACTGGCACCAGCGGCGCACCCGCATCACATGCCGCTGCAGCTGCTGCTGGAATTGGGATTTGTAGGGTGGTTATGGGGTGTGTCGTTGGCCAGTTGGGCTTTGGCGCGGTTACGGAATCGATCCGGTTTTTGGCGAGCCGGTGCCCTGGCGTCATGGGCAGCTTTGCTCACTTTGACGTGCGGCGCCTTCAGCTTGTGGTCGGATTCCTTCTGGGCAACCGGGTCGCTGGCGCTGGTTTTTGGGCAAAATATGGCGGCGTGGTTAAGAAAATCCGATGATCCTAGCGTCTAAAGCGCTGATTTGCTGTTGCCGCAGGGGGGTGAATCGTGTATGCTCGAAATAAGGCAAAATTTTATCGAGTGCCG
>CAZBSB010000011.1:0-3257 GCA_964494535.1 uncultured Rhodospirillales bacterium | reverse complement strand
TGCCGGGTCGAGCGCAACCACAAGCGGCATCATAGGCTGCACCAGTAGGGAGAGTAAGATGGATAAAGCTAGGGATTTTCGGGCTATTCTCCGCGGCCTGCTGGTGATCGTGGCGGCAGCACTGCTCTACGTGTGTCCGGTGGAGGCGGCGGTGGTGCCGGCAGAGAACCCAGACGTTCAAACCCAATACAATGGTGACCCTAATATCAATACAACCTGTGACAATAGCGTCTTCAATGAACAATATAATAGTGTGGGGCAGTATGTGAAATCTGTTCAGCTGGCGGTGACTTCCGACAAGGGCATGGATGATGCCATGAGGTTGGCGGATGAAAGAAATCAGCGGATGAACAGTTACTATTTTTGCCCGTTAAAAATCACCACTTTGAATCTTACGATGGCATCTTTTTCCGCCATTGCTGCGGGCATCATGGCGGCGGTCATTGCCGCACTGCAGGCGATTGTTGTTAATTTGATCAACACTATTCTCAACACCATTTGTGCCGCGCTTGTTTCGGCGCTTAACTGGATTGGCAGTTTGCTGTGCATACCCAGCATTCCGACCATTAGCTTGAATATGCCAAATTTCAGTTTTCCTAGCGGACCAGTGGCTAATAACTGCTCGGGTATGAAGCTGTTTAGTGTCACGGGTGGCCCGCCTTTGGTTAGCCCGCCGCTCAACTACGGTGTCACTATTCCGGGAACAAACTGGCAGGGACGTGTAAATGTTATCAGGTGAGGTTGCGTGGGTGTGGTGTGCGGTGACGTGCCCGCTCCGCGCCTCCTCCCTTTAGCGTAGTTTTCTTTTGCCGTGAGGTGATGTCAATGTCTGCAGCGTCTTCCAGCAAGCTCGTGTTGCGTCACGCCCTCGCTGTCGCGATAATTTTGCCGGCCTTCTCTGTTCCGGTTCAGGCCTGCGACTCTTGTGCTGCCGCCGTGCAGCTGCCCATCAATACGGGTTTGCAGGTTGCGCAGATCACGGCAACAACTCTGGCGGTTGTCTCGGCCATCGGGCTCAATGGTGGTGGCAATGGTGGCGACCAGCAGGCTCAAAATGCGGGTATTTATGATGCTGCCAAAAGCGCCGGGGACATGATCAATGCCGGGGCGGCCGTCTCTGACCAAGCGGACGCGAACTTTCGTTCTCTGACGAATGCTCAAAGCGTCAATTGTCGGCTTCATACCAAAAATTTGGTAACGCCGCTCGTTGAAAATATCAGAAAACAGGTCGGCATGCGCTACGAGCGCGGCCTGATTGATGACGTATATTTTAATAATAACCTGTCTCGGGAGCGCATCGCGGCTGGCCACCTTTACAGACTCTGCCAGAACGGCCAGCTCCGACCTGCCGATTTTGGGCCGGAGTGGTTCGCAACCAATAACTGCATTGATGACCCGCAATCAGTTCATGACTTCTTAAAAATATCAACAATTCTTGACAACCCAGTCCTTATTCCGGTCTCTGCGCCGGCGGGTTTTGGTCCTCCAGGTACCAGCCAAATGGATGTCTTAAACAATCCAGAGTCGTTTACCCCAGCTCAGGTTAACGCAGTATGGAATGGTGGGCTCGGATTGCCAGGCCTAAATGACAAGCAAAAGAAATATGTCGGTGCCGTGCGTTATTGCGAGAATTTGGTTCTGAGCAAAATCGAGCCTCAAAAAATTCGTAACTCCGGGGCGTTGACGCTGACGAATATGCGCTCCATATCGCAAAATAACGCCGCCATGGGATCCATCGCGAGTGTTGCAAAGGCTTGCCAACACGAACTCGGCCGCCACACGGCGCTCGACCCGGATGACCCGGCTTTTCCCCCGGGACCCGCGCGGCAAGCCTTGATTGACAATCGGGAAAAAATTGTGAACTTCCTCGTCAATATGCGTGGCGCAGATGTGCGCGCGCTGTATGCTTTCGCCACGCCCGCCGACTATAATGCCATCCCGCCAAACCCAATTCAGGTCGGGGGCGTACCTAAGGCTTGGATCAGTCAATATGTCATTGACCGCTATCCGCGCGACTTCGGCATGAGCATAAAATGCTCAGGTTATGCTGATACGGGCACGGATGCGGGGCGCACCGGCAGTATGTTGGCGTGTAATATGATGGCTGTGCAATGGGAGCTGTCGGAAGCAACAAGGCGAAAGGCGTTCATTGAGGCGGTAGCCGCCATAGATCAAGCCCCAGGTTTTTCTTCCGGGGATAGTGCCGCCATACGCACCAAAGGCGATCACGGTACCCCGGAAGCGCCGCTACTGCGCGACGCCTCCCTGGAGATTCCAGGCTTTGACCAGCATCCGATGCGTTTAGAAGAACTGCTCAACACGATGAATGCTGTCGCGTCGCCGGCGCGCTCGGCTGACGCGGCTGCTAACGCAGGCGTGGTGGAAAAAGCCGGGCAGTGAATGCGGTTTTCTTGGGCTGTAAATTGTGAGCGCGCCGTATGGAGAGGAAAGATGATGAATCGTCTCGATGAAGCGCTGGCACGGTGGAGTGCCTGCCTCGGCGTTGCTGTCTTGAGCCTGTCCTTGGCGCTGTGGTCTGCGCCTGCTTCGGCAGTCTGCCCGCCTTGCACGGCCATGCCTTTTGTTACTGCCCAAAACGCGGCCGTGACTGCGGCTTTGACTGCCATGAATACGGCAATCGTCGCGGCCGTTAATTTGCATGGCGGGGGCACGGGGGCAGGCAAGCAAGGCATCAATGTCGCGGTGTATGAATCATTAAAAAGTATGGCCGACAAGGTCAATGCGGGAAAGGCGGTTTCGGATCAAGTCAAAGCCAATATGAATGCTCTGGTCAATGCACAAAGTCTGCATTGTCGTCTGCACACCATGAATAATGTTGCTGTCGCAGTTCAAGAGAAGTTCGAGAAGGCCGTGGCCTACAACTTGCAGGACGGGGTTATCGATTTATTCTTCAATCGGTCTTTCACGCCCGAGCGTACGCTTTCTGCCGCTCTGCAAAGAAACTGCAAGAATGGGCAGTTCCGCCAAGAAGATATGGGCGCGAACTGGTGGAACGCCATGAACGCCGCCAGTCTTCCCACCAATCAGTGTTTTGAAGACACAACGGATGTTGACGGCGATGGTGCCGGCGATTTTATCCACGGCTTTCTTAAGCCGTCAACAATTCTCGACTACCGTGTTCTGATTCCGCCAAACAATGATGACATGAATGAGCTGAACAATCCTGAGAGTACAGCCTTCGGCGGTCCCCAGGCGACATGGACAAGGTTATCGCCAAAACAGCGCGCCTATGTTTC
>CAZBSB010000010.1:0-21866 GCA_964494535.1 uncultured Rhodospirillales bacterium | reverse complement strand
GAAATTCGCGCCATCGGCAAATTACGCGGAAGTCATGCGGAGTTGTTCGCCGAATACCAAAAACGCCTCGGCAAGGAACTGCTGCACCAAGAATATGAACCACCTAAAGGCCTGACCGGCACCGCCCGCCAGGCCAAGGAAGCGGCGTTTCTACTGGCGGATTTGCCGGCCTTGCCCGTCATCGTGCTGGATGAGCGCGGCCGGGATGAAGACAGCCAGGGTTTCGCCAAACGTCTTGCTGGCTGGCAGGAGCGGGGTGGCGCGGTGTTTCTGTTAGGCGGGGCGGATGGCCATGCGCTAGCGGTGCAGGAGCGGGCGGATTATCTGCTGGCACTGGGGCAGAAAACCTGGCCGCATCTGCTGGCGCGCGTGATGCTGGCGGAGCAGCTTTACCGCGCCCGCCAAATTCTGGCCGGCCATCCCTACCATCGTGGTTGATTGGCGAATAGGCTCAACCAGGCCGAAATCGCTGAGCAGCTTTGTTCACCAGTAGGGTTAATTTGGGCAATGTGGCAGTGTCGTGGGAGCGAAAAGATTAACCTGTTTGCACTGGTGTGCTATAGTGCGCTAGCCTTGGCCGGTGGTATCGTTTAGTAGAGGTGGATATGGGACAGCAACGTAGTGCGCTTGACGACCAGCCGGTTATTGCGCTCACCATTCTGCTTATTGGGGTGATCTTTCTCTTTTGGTTGATCTGGAAGTTGTTTCAAATTGAGATTCTCGGAGTCCTCCGCTACGTTCGGCTGTTTGAGGTCTATATCATTAATTTCTTGTCATTTGGCGACTATAACTGGCTACTTGAGATCGTTAAACCGGCTTGGCTGGGCGGCTCGTCGGGACCGGTCGAGTCGGTCTTCACTCGACAGGAGTTCATCGCCTCAACGAAGGCCGTTGGCAGCTATATGAAGTGGCCGATTGCGCTTATCCTCACCTACTGGGGATTCCATGCGATGTTCATTTCTGAGCGCAGCCGGCTCAACCGGCAGCATGATCTGGAGAGTTTGATTGCGGTGCAGGGGCGAATTTGGCCTATTATCAGCCCGATTCTGAAATTCAATCCAGGCAAATTCAGCGCGCGCTCGTCGGGCGATCCGGTGCCGACGAATCTGCCGATTTTCGCCGAAGCCTTGGCGCCGGAAGAGTGGCTAGCCTACCATGACATAAAATTGGTCAACGGCCTGCCGGAGCGGGAGGCCGTGCGTAAAGCGCTCATCAGCCAGCTTGGCCCGCGTTGGACGGGGGTCGAGTCCCTGCCGCCGCATCAGAGGGCATTGTTTGCCGCTTTTGCCATGAAGGGCGTACAGAAACGCGTGGAAAGTGATGATCTGCTGGGCGAAATCGCTTTGTGCTGGTCGCACAAAAGTGGTTTCCGCATGTCGCTCTCCGTGGCGCGCAAGGTGGATGCGATTATCGCCGACCCGGAAATCGGTGGCAAGGCCTTGGCCGTAGCACAGAATTTTGCCTATCGCACTACGGCGCTGCTCGGTGTGCTGCGTTGGAGTCGCTCGATGGGCGGCGTGCTGGCGCCGGCGGCTTTCTTGTGGTTGCGCGGGGAAGAACGCGCGCTGTGGTATCCTTTGAACAATCAAGGTCGGCGTTCCTATCATATCGAAGCTGCGGGCGCGATGGCGCATTTCATGGCTGAACTGGCGGCGAAGAAGCCGTTGCCGATTCCTCGCGTCGAGACCGCGCTGATTACAATTAACCAATATTTGGCCAATAACCAGGTGCAAGTCCCGCCCCGCCAAACGGCGAAGAAAGCGGGGGCACGCGCATGAGCCAGATGAACACGATGCAGGAGATTTTCCCGCTTGGCGGCGGCCGGCACCAGGATGTTCGGGCGCGTGTCGTCGAGCATAGCCTGGTCGCCTCCTTTCGCAGCAGCAACCCGCCGACCGTCTGGCGCATGGATCTGGAGAAGAATCACAGTTTCGCCGTGGCGATTCAGAAAAAAGAACAGGACTGGGAATTGGGCGTGATGTCGCCCAAGGGAGACTTCACCGTGGTGGCGCGCTTTCATGAACGTGCCGACGTGGATGCGGCGATGACGGAAGTCGAATCGGCCATGTTCAGCAATCCGAACAGCACCGGCGTGAAAGTCTGGCGCCTCAGCGCCATGACGGCCGCTATGGTGCTGTTGATTATTCTGGGCTACGCCTTGCTGATGAATCTGGTGCCGGATTATGACCGGTCGCTGGCACCCCGGCAAGGCGCCGTAATGCGTAACAATGTGCCGCAGGACGCCGATGCCGTCCTGGGCAAGAATTAGGGGGCTGCCATGACGGTCATTACCCAACATGCCGTAAAACATGGCGACCTGTTGCGCGACGTGCGACCGGTGCCGCAGCGCATTGCCGCCTTGCTCAAGGATACCGATATGATCGGCATCCTGTGCTTTGTCTTCGCCGCTGTCATCGCATTTACGCCCGTGGGCTATCTGTTCAGCGACTTGCTGTTTTTTGTTATCGTTTTGCTCTGGTGGTGGATGGCGGCATCCGGCACGATTCTGTCTTTCAAGCTGCCCGCATACATTAAAGGGATGCCGGATTTCAAAAATCCCATTCCCGGCAAAGGCACGCCCGGCAAGCCGGAAGGCATCTTTTATCTCGGTAAAGATATGGAAAACGGCACCGAGCTGTGGATCAGCAATAACGATGCTCGTACCCACTTGCTCTATCTCGGCACCACCGGTTCCGGTAAGACCGAAGGGCTGAAGTCCATGGTTGCCAACGCGCTGTGTTGGGGTTCCGGTTTTTCCTATACGGACGGCAAGGCGGACACCGATTTGTGGGCGTCGCTCTATGCGCTGACCCGCCGCTTCGGCCGCGATGATGACCTGCTGATCCTTAATTATATGACCGCGAACTCGGACGCCGGCGCCGTTTCCAACACCATGAACCCGTTTTCCAACGGTTCGGCGTCTTACCTCACCAACATGATCGTCAGCCTGATGCCGGACGCTGGCGGCGATAACGCGATGTGGAAAGAACGCGCCGTCGCGCTGATGAGTGCGCTGATGCCGGCGCTGACCTGGAAACGCGACAAAGCCGGACTGCTGCTGGATGTCGGTGTCGTGCGCGATCATCTCGAACTCAGCCCCATCATTCGCCTGTCGCGTGACCGGAACCTGCCGGAGCGCATCATTCGCGGCCTGCAAGGCTATCTGCAGACCCTGCCGGGTTATGTGGATGAGGCGTTTGACGAGGAAGGCAACGAAAAGCCGCCATCGCCGGATCAGCCGATGTATGACCTCCAGGTTGCGCGCCAGCAGCACGGCTATCTCTCCATGCAATTCACCCGTTCGCTGCAATCGCTGGCGGATGAATATGGCTATATCTTCAAGGCGCAGCTGGCGGATATTGACGTGTTGGATGTGGTGCTGAATCGCCGCATCATGGTGGTGCTGATTCCGGCGCTGGAAAAATCCGGCGACGAAGCGGCCAACCTCGGCAAGATCGTCGCGGCCAGCATCAAGGGGATGATGGGCGCCACGCTGGGCAACACGGTGGAAGGCTCGTGGGAAACCGCGATTGAAAGCAAGCAAACGCGCTCTAGCTCATCCTTCATGACCGTGTTCGACGAGGTGGGGTATTATACTGCGCAGGGCATGGCGGTGATGGCGGCGCAGGCGCGCTCGCTCGGCTTCTCGCTGGTCTTCGCGGCGCAGGATTTGCCGGCCATGGAAAAGCGCGTGAAGGTGGAAGCGCGCTCCATTCTCGGCAATTGTAACATCAAGATTTTCGGCAAGCTGGAAGACCCCACCGATACCAAGGACTTCCTGGAAAAGCACTCCGGCCATAACTTCGTGTATGAATCCACCAGCTTCAACGCGCCGACGGATACGGTTTCCAACCTCTTCGTCAACGCGCCCTTCTATGACAAACGCGAAGCCAGTATGCGCCTCTCGCTGCGCGTCAGCTATGACCATTTGCGGCAACAGCGCGAAGGCGAAGCCTACATTTTCTTCGGCTGGGAACTCATCACCGCGCGCATGTTCCGCGCCGTGCCGGAGCGCGTGAAAGCGCTGCGCGTCCATCGGCTGCTGCCGGTGCCGCCCAACAGCACTTCCACTTTGGCGCGCGACAAGGTCATTCATGATTTAGTCGCCAAGCTGCAGGATGTGAAATGGGCGGCGGGCGGCGCCATCACGCCAGCGCCGGTCGGTGAATTGGCGGCACTGGTGGAAGCCAGCAAGGCCGTTCATCCCAAGGCCGGCGACGACCAGGCCAAGCAGGGCATCGCCAGCCTGGTGAAGTTCCTGAAGACCGAGCCGTCGAACATCCCCATCGTGCAGGAAGTGGAAGAGCCCGCGGAAAAAGTGCTGGCGGCCAAGGGCACCGGTTCGCTCACCGCCGTGGTGGCGGGCACGCCTTCCGGCTTCCGTCCCGGCGACGAAATGGCGCTGGGCGGGGAAGAAGGCTTTGCCGAACTGCGCTCCGCCACACCCGCGCCGCGGCAGGATGGCCGGCCAGAGCTTTCGGCCGCCGACGCCATGGCCTTGGCGCCGGAACCCATCGAGATCGAGGATATCGATCTCACGCTGCCGGATGAGTTGCTGCTCATCGCGCAGGACGGCGCCAAGCGGTTGCATGACGGTCTGTTCGGCGATGCGCGTGGCGGCGGCGACGCCGAGTGAGGGGTATGGCTGGGTTGGTGAACAAAACGTTAAGCGATTTGTTCCCGCCCAGCCACCGTTCATGCAGCGTTAGCGAATCTTTGCCATGATGCGGCAGACTTTTGTGCGGGGGAAAACGATGCGTCGGTTGGCTGTGGCAATTCTAGGTATGCTTGCTTTGACAGTTGTGGCTGAAGCCAAGGATTTTCCTGGCCCCGCTGTGCGGAATGTAGCACCGTTCAACAACAGCAACGTCCGCTCCGGCGGTGGCATCTCCTGCCCGAAAATCTATACCAAGCAGCAAACCATCACTGAAAAGCGCGCCATTGTCGAAGACATCAAGCAATGCGTCAGGCAGAATTTCGGCATCGAGAAGGACATCGGCCTGGGCTTCGGCAGCAGTCCGGCCTATGACGAGTGCGTCGTTCCGGCCACGCCGGACGCCCGGCCACCGGCGAACAATCCGCTTTGGCCAGTTTGCTGCCTTGTCCCGCTGCGGGACAATACGCAGTATCGCATGACCTGCCGGATATTCTTCACGACGAAGTAGCGTTAGTAAGCCCTATCGTCTCACCCGGTCAGTCCGCGAACCAAACCAAGCCGAAGAGTCCAACTGCCAACCGTCTGCGCGGTGCGGCCGTGCATTCGACGCCTAGCGGCTTGGCGCATTGCCTCAGTGCTTGCTGCGTAAGGACTGCAGTTCTTTTTCCTGTGCATCAAGCCGTTGCTGCATGGCCAGATTTTGCAGCCGCAACTCCTTGATGGCTTCGATCATCGGCGCGACGAGGTTGCCATATTGCACGCCCAATTTATCATTCCTGCTAGCATGAACCAGTTCGGGGAAAACGTCCTGCACTTCCTGGGCAACCAAGCCGACATCCTCGCGGCCGCTGTTGCGCCAATGGAAAGTGTAGCCTTTCAGTTTGCTGATTTTATCTAGCGAACCTGCGAGTGGCACCAGGTCGCGCTTCAGGCGAATGTCCGAGCTGTAAATGAAGGTTCCGGCTTCCAAGGTATTCACGAAAGTGCCGCTGTCCAGAACGCTGAGACTGCGCGAAATCTGCGCGCTGCCGCTGACGGCCAGTGCGGGTTGGCAGTTGATGGGGTCGGCATAGATATCGCAATTCAAGCCATTCACCTGTGCAGCAACCGCGCCAGGTGGTGTAACGAAAAGAGACGTGTCAACTGTCAGCGGCACGGTGCCATCCGGATTATTTATCGATATCGTGCCAGGGCCACTGAGGGTGCCTTGCTCTAGGCTGATGGTGCCACCACCCGGGCCGCCGGTTCCGGCATTCATGTTGATGAAGTTGCCGCGCATATTGATGGCCGCCGCGCCGCCCGCTTGCATATGCAGCGGCACGGTCATGGTGTTGAAGACCGGTGGGGTCGCCGTGTCGCCGGCGATCGTCACGCGTGCCAGCCATTGCGCGTTGGCGGCGTTGCTGAGCGTGCTGCTGTTCTGCGTCACGATATGGCCGAAACCGGGGGTGATGGCGCCGTAAGGCCCCGCCGCGGTCAGATTGAGGTTGAAGCTGTTATAGGAGCCGCAAGCGAAGTTTTGCGCCGGTGCACCACAGGTGTTGTTGCTGAACACAAAGCCGCCATTGGCGCCGATATTGGCGGCGATGCGGCTGCCCGAGGTTTCGGGAATCACGTCCCCGCCCGTGGTCAGCACCACGAAATCATAGGTCTGCGCGACCTGGTTGAGGGGCGTATTGTCCTTGCGGACATAGACCTGATAGCTTTGGCCGTAGGAATTGGTGACGCCCGTCCAGAAACCCAGCGGCAAGAAATTGCAATAGGTACCTGTTCCGGCGGGCAACAACGCACCGGCGCAGGTGCCGCTGCCGGCGGCATCGGCCAACGTAGCGGGCAGTCCCAGTTGCGCAGTGATATTTGGCCCCAGCCCTTGGATGAAAGCCTGCCCGGCTTGGCTGGCCAGAAAATTGCGCGTGGCGTTGACGATCTGCGTCATCTGGTCGGCCGCCGTCTGCTCGCGCAGCTGCGCGTTGCCGGACGCCATCAGCCGCCACAAGCCGCCGAACAGCAGGCCGGTCACGGCGACCACGATGGCCAGCTCGACGAGCGAGAAGCCGCGTTGCGGTGCGCCGGATTTCAAAATCTGCAATCGCATCATCGGTAATTCCTTTTCCCCATAAGCAGCATTCTAAGTGTCATAACGGCGTGAACAAAGCGAGCGCGCCGGCGCGCATCGGCCCGGTCGGGTTGGTGGCGGCGTTGAACACCAGCGCCGCCGGCAGCGTATAGGCGCCGGTGATGGTCGTGTTGGATGCCGGGTCAAACAACGCTGCCGCCGGCTGCAGTTGGTTGTTCACCATATAGCCGAAATTATACTTCTCCACATTCAGCCGCAGCATTTCGCGATAGAGCTGGCCGCCGGTCAAGCCAAGCGGCGGCAGCGGTTCGTTGGGGTCGGCGCTGGCCGGCGGGCCGATGAAGGTGACGGCCAGGCGTGTATTGCTGCCGCCGGCATCGGTCACAATCACGGTGTTGAAGCGCAGATTGGTGTCATAATTGGGCGGCAGCATATCAAGCGTGTCGCCCGCGTTGACCGGGCTGGCCACGATCAGAGCGCCGAGAGACATGGGGTTTGATGTCGCGTCCAAACAAACGAGTGGCATCCCGGCCAGCAGGGTTTGCGGGGCGGCTTGAATGGTGCAGGGGTTGGGTGCCACGCCCCAATTGGGGAATACGCGGGTGCCGGCGCGGGAATAACGCGCCGAAGCCACCGCCGCCGCGTGCCAGGTCAACATTTGCTGTGCGCCGCTGGTGCGCATGGCGGCGAAACGGTTGTTTTGCATCGTCACGATTTGCGTGAAGACGCCAAAGATGGTCAGAAAAATGAAAACCAGGGTGAAGAGATACATGCCTCGCCGTGCCTGTTTTTCCTGTCCGTTTTGCCCGCCGGTCGGCTTTCCCGCCATGCGCGCATTGCTCCGGCTGCGCCCCCGCACCGGCAATCCTGCATCATAGCACAGGGCTTTCTTTACCTTTGGTTAAATTCTGGGGTAATACCAACCGCGCAATGAAAAGACCTAATAATGAGCGCGGTTGGTATCCGCAACGACCGTTGCGGCGGCTGCTTTTGCAGCCGAACAACCGATGAAATGACAGGCCAATTCATCGGTTGCTGGGTATGAGCGCCTGGTTTTCCGGCTTTTCCATTGTTTCGGATGCTTTCTGCCACCAGCTTTCGAGCACGAAGCCATTGGCGGGCAGGCGTTCCGGCCAGGCCAGGCGCTGTGTGACTGCCAGCCGGTCGGCGGGAAAATGAGGCAACACCAGGCTATAACTGCCCCACACCAGCACCCGATCCAGCGCTCGCACGGCTGTGACGAGGTCTTCGCGCCGCTCCGCCGCCGTGATGCGGGGGATGAGCGCGTCAATGGCCGGTTGTTTGATACCGGCATAATTGCGGCTGCCCGGCGTGTCGGCGGCGGCGCTGCCCCAGTAGATCGCCTGCTCATTGCCCGGCGACAGGCTGTTGACCCAGCGCGCCACAATCATATCGAAATCAAAATCATTGAGCCGCACCTGATATTGCGCGCTGTCCAGCACCTGCACCCGCGCTGTGATGCCCAGGCGCCGTAGATTACGCGCCAGGCTCAACGCGATTTTCTCGTCGCTCGGTTCATTGAGCAGGATGGTGAAGCTGACCGGTTGCCCCTGCGGTGTCTGCAAAGCGCCATCCTGCAGCGTATAGCCCGCCTGCAGCAGCCGGCGCTGCTGGTCGCGCCAGACGGCCGCGAAGTCCGTGGCGGGCACGGGCAGGGGCTGCGTGAACAGTTCCGGCGGCAGCGTGGCGCGCCAGGATTGCAACAGCGCAGTCTCTGCCACATCCGGCAGGTCGCTGGCGGCCAGCGCGCTGTTTGGGAAATAGCTGCCGCCCGCTTGGAGTGCGCCGCGAAACAACACGCGGTTGAGCCAGGCCGTGTCCAGCGCCGTGCTAATGGCGGCGCGCAGCGTCCGGTCTTGGAACAGCGGCCGGCGCGTGTTGAAGGCCAGCGCCTTCACCGCTTCCACGCGCTTATGTGGCAGCGTGACCAGCCGAAATTGGCCAGCCTCCAGCGCGCTCCCTGTATAACCACTATCCCAACGCGTCGGGCTGGTTTCGCGCCGCAAATCGAACTGGCCTGATTTGAAAGCCTGCAACGCCACTTGCTCGTCGCGGTAATAATCCACCTGGATGGTTTGGAAATTATACAGGCCGCGCTGCGATGGCAAATCTTGTGCCCAGTAATCCGCCACGCGTTCCCAAACGATGCTGCGGCCAGCGTCAATGTTCTTGATGCGATACGGCCCACTGCCCACCGGCGGCGTCAGGCTCGGCGCCGTCATGTCCAGCTTCGCCCACACATGCTGCGGCAACACCGGCATCAGCCCCAGAATCAGCGGTAATTCGCGGTCATAACTGCCATCGGCATTCGGTTTGAAATGAAAGGTGATATGCCGCGCATCGGGCGTGTCCACGCGTCCGACGCGGTTGTAATAAGTGCGGTGGTTAGGGCGGCCTTTTTGCCGCAATGTCTCCCAACTGAAGTGCACGTCGGCGCTGGTGATGGGCTGGCCGTCGTGGAAACGCGCCGCCGCGTTGAGCCGGAAGGTCACGCTGCGGCGATCAGCGGGCGTTGAGACATCTTCGGCGATCAGCGCATAGAGCGTGAACGGCTCATCCTGACTGCGCGCCAGCAGGCTGTCATACAGATACAGCTGGCCGCTGGTTGGGTTCGCCCCCCAGGCGCCGCGCCCGCGTAGCGAAAACGGATTTATATTGTCGAAACTGCCGGTGATACCCAGCCGCAGCGTGCCGCCCTTCGGCGCGTCCGGGTTGGCGTAGGGGAAATGCGTGAATGTTGCCGGCTCCTGCGGCGCGCCATGCATGGCCAGCGCACGATCAGACAACGCCGGCGGCGCGGCCAGCAATAGCATTAACGCAATAGTGGAAAGCACAAACCGCATAGCGTTCAAGATCATCATGTATTGTAAATCAAGAGCTTAAGAACTTGGCTAACTTTCTCCTACCTTGTTTAGTCGGGCTATGGGCGAAATGTGCATTGTGGGCGTGATTCTTGATTAATTTGGTAATATATTTGCCTAGGGGTGTCACGAAACAATAAACCTTATGGCACTTTCAGAGTAGAATAATATGCGTAATAAGGCATTTGAGGCAGCCTCAAACCAGGAGACGACATGTCAAAGCAGCCACAGAGTGATGTCATTCCGGGGGATATGAATAGTCTCGTCAGGTCGGCTCGCGGCACGAGGGATTATGCTGGCTTAAAGGCAGAGCAACGCAATCTGCAGGATATATCTAATGCTGCCGGTATAACCAAAATTGCAGCCATTGGCATGGGCGCCGTCATGCTTGCAGCAGGCGCCGCACCGTTGGTGGCCGCAAAAGGATTTGTATTTGCTGCAACAATGCAGGGCGCGATCGAAGGTGGCAAGCATGGCGCTGTTCTTGTTGAACAAGATCAACGTGGACAACTTGCCGGAACAAGACATGAAGGAATTTCTCAAGCTCGTTCCGCCGGTGAGTTTGTTCGGAATGTTTTGCCGGTCGCAGCGAAAGAGGGTGCAAAAAAGTCCCTTGATGCTCTCAGAAAGCCTTTTAGCGTCAATATCTGACATGGTCGCTTCATCGTTGCGCGGCAATCAGATATTCCTGATTGCCATCGCGGCCGGTAATCGGGGAGGGGATGAGGCCCAGCACGTTCCAACCCATCGCGTCTTGCAACCAAGATTGAACTTTTCCGCACATCGCTTGCTGCGCCGCTGCGTCCGTCACCACCCCGCCTGGCGGCACTTGGTGCGGCGGCAATTCGAATTGCGGTTTGATCAGCAGGATGGCAGTTGCATCAGGTGCCGCCAGCCGTAAGGCGGCGGGCAGCGCCAATGTCAGGCTGATAAAGCTGACATCTGCGGTGATAAGCTGCGGCGCCTGAGGAATGCGTTCGGGCGTCAGCGTACGCGCGTCGCATTGTTCCAGACAATTCACACGTGCATCGTTGCGGAGCTTCCAGTCCAACTGGTTGGTGCCGACATCCACGGCATATACTTGTATGGCGCCCTTCCGGAGCAGCAACTCGGTGAAGCCGCCGGTGGAGGCGCCGACATCCAGACAGATTTTACTAGCAGGGTTGACGGCGAAATGGTCGAGTGCCGCTTGCAACTTCAGCGCGCCGCGCGAGACGAAGTCATGCTCCTTGCCCTTGATGTGCAGTTCAGCATCGGCAGGCAGCAGTTCGGCGGCTTTCTCCACTCGCCTTGTACCGGCATAGACCTGGCCGGCCATGATCAGCGCCAGTGCCTTGGCCGACGACTCCGCCAGTCCTTGAGTTTGCAGCAGGATATCAGCGCGCTGGCGCGGTGTTTTCACGGCGAAGCAACTCAAAATAGTGGCAGCCGCGACGGGATGTCGCGGCTCACGTAACACCTGCATAGCATAGAATGACGTTATGATTGTTCAACACTTTACCCGCTACACCTATCATGCTGGCTGAATTCGCGCGGCTTTGCGGCTTGGCCTTCGCCAGCAACGGCAATATCATCCTGACGCTATTTATGGGCGCTCTCGTGGGCAGCGTCACGCATTGCGTCGGCATGTGCGGCCCGTTCGTCATAGCACAATCCGCGACGCGCTTGCAGAATGTGCCACCCAGCCACAGTAGTGAATGGCAGCGGCTGCGCGGCGCCGCTTTGCTACCTTATCATGCCGGCCGGCTCACCACTTATACCGCGCTCGGCGTGGCTGCCGCCACGCTGCTGCAGCCGGCGAGCCAGCAGCCCTGGTTCGGCGGCTTTGCGGCAATGGCGCTGTTGCTGGCGGGCGCGTTGTTCCTGCTGCAAGCCTTGCGGCAACTGGGTGTGGCGCTGCCGCTTTTGCGTCCCACCGCTTTGTCCTTGCCGTCATGGGCGCAGCCCGCGCTGCAGCGGCTTTTTGCCGCACCCGTCGGCTGGCGGGGTTACCTACTCGGCGTCGCGCTGGGCTTTCTGCCCTGCGGCTTGGTTTATGCGGCGCTGCTGGCCGTGGCCGCGAAGGCTGAGCCGTTGACGGCGCTGCTGGGTATGGCGGCTTTTGCCCTCGGCACCATGCCGATGCTCATCCTCACCGGCCTGGGTGGACATTATGTCACGGCGCGCTGGCCGCGGCTGATGCGTTATGGTGGCGGCGCCATCATGGGCGCGAATGCGTTGGTGCTGTGGATGCTGGCAGGAGGAATGGGACGATGACGGATGGGACAAACGGCGTGCGCGCTGGTGGCTATTACAACGACCATATCGTCAGGTTGTTCACGCTAGCGTCCTTGTTCTGGGGTGTGGCGGGCATGACCGTGGGGCTGTTCATCGCCCTGCAGATGGTCTGGCCACAACTCAATCTCGGCGAATATCTGACCTTCGGCCGGCTGCGGCCTCTGCATACTTCGGCGGTCATTTTCGCTTTCGGCGGCAATGTGCTGTTTGCCACCAGCTATTATGTCGTGCAGCGCACTTGCCGCGCGCGGTTGTGGAATGACGGCCTGGCCATGTTCACCTTCCTTGGTTATCAGGCCTTCATTCTCATGGCTGGGCTGGGCTATGTCTTCGGCATCACGCAAGGCAAGGAATATGCCGAGCCGGAATGGTATGCCGATTTGTGGCTGACCGTGGTGTGGGTGGCCTATCTGCTGATCTTCTTGATGACGCTGAAAAACCGCCGCGAACCGCATATCTATGTGGCGAACTGGTTTTTTCTCAGCTTCATCGCCACGGTCGCGGTGCTGCATCTCGTCAACAATGTCACCATCCCCGTGTCGCTGACCGGTGCCAAGAGCTACGCGGTGTGGAGCGGCGTGCAGGGCGCGCTGATTCAATGGTGGTATGGCCACAACGCCGTGGGCTTCTTCCTGACCGCCGGTTTCCTCGGCATCATGTACTATTTTGTGCCCAAGCAGGCGGGGCGCCCGGTCTATTCCTACCGGCTCTCCATTCTGCACTTCTGGTCGCTGATCTTTATTTATATCTGGGCGGGCCCCCACCATCTGCATTACACCGCGTTGCCGGACTGGGCACAGACGCTGGGCATGACCTTCTCTGTCATGCTGTGGATGCCGTCCTGGGGTGGTATGATCAACGGCATCATGACGCTCTCCGGCGCTTGGCACAAATTGCGCGAAGACCCGGTGCTGCAATTCATGATCGTTGCGCTGTCCTTCTACGGCATGAGCACGTTTGAAGGCCCGCTGATGTCCATCAAGAGCGTCAACGCGCTGAGCCACTATACCGAATGGACCATCGGCCACGTGCATTCCGGCGCGCTCGGCTGGGTGGCCTATATCAGCTTCGGCGCGCTGTATTATCTGGTGCCGGTCTTGTGGCAGCGTCCGGGCATGTATTCGCAGCGCCTCATCCGCATCCATCTCTGGATTTCCACCATCGGCATCGTACTCTACATGGTGTCGCTGTGGTGGGGCGGCATCATGCAGGGCATGAACTGGCGCACCTACGACAACATGGGCTTCTTGCAATACTCCTTCAGCGAAATCGTGCGCGACCTGCACCCGTTCTATCTCATCCGGGCGCTGGGCGGCGCGCTCTATCTCGGCGGCGTGCTGATCATGGTGTATAATGTGTGGCGCACCATCAGCCCGCCATCCGGTGCCGCCGTGCGGGTCACGCCGGCCACCGCCGCCGCGATAGGAGGCTGACGCCATGTTGAAGCATCACGACAAACTGGAACGCAATTCCATCATCATGCTCATCGGCATCATCGTGGTCATCGCTATCGGTGGGCTGGTGGAAATCGTGCCGCTCTTCCGGGTGGAGACGACCATCGAAAAGGTGGAAGGGATGCGCCCCTGGACGCCGCTGGAACTGGCCGGCCAGAATATCTATATCCGCGAAGGCTGCTACAACTGCCACAGCCAGCAAATCCGTCCGCTGCGCGACGAGGTGGAGCGTTACGGTCATTACTCGCTGGCGGCGGAGAGCATGTATGACCATCCGTTCCAATGGGGCTCCAAGCGCACGGGGCCTGATTTGGCGCGGGTGGGCGGCAAATATTCAGACGAATGGCATGTCGCGCATATGGTTGATCCGCGCCAGGTGGTGCCGGAATCCATCATGCCGGCCTATCCGTTCCTTATGTCGCGCACGGCCGACCTCAAGGATATGAGCGGCCATCTCGGTGCCCTGCGCCTGGCGGGCGTGCCCTATACGGACGAGATGGTGTCCAACGCGCTCAAGGATGCGGTGGCGCAGGCGTCGCCTGGCGGCGAGGCGCCCGATCTGCTGGCGCGCTACGGCAAGAAGGTCACGGTGCGCGACTTTGACGGCCAGCCCAACATGGTGTCGGAGATGGACGCGCTGATCGCCTATCTGCAACGCCTGGGCAATATGGTGGATTTCAGCACCTATCATCCGGAAATGGATGCGGCGCCCAAGCCGGCAGGAGGGCAGCCATGATGGATTGGTTGGTGCAGCACGGGCCGCTGGTGGCGACTCTCTGCTTCTTCGTCGGCTTTGTCGGCATCGCCCTGTGGGCTTATTTGCCGCGCAACCGGGAGCGGATGAATCAATACGGTCAGATACCGTTCAAGGAGCGCGAAAATGGCTGACAGCAAGCAACCGCGGGAACGCGACGCCCATTCGGGTGTGGAGACCACCGGCCATGAATGGGACGGCATCAAGGAGCTGAACAATCCGGCGCCGCGCTGGTGGCTGTGGGTGTTCTATATCACCGTCATCTTCTCCATCGGCTATTGGGTGGTGTATCCGTCCTGGCCGTCTCCAGGCGGTAACCTCAAAGGGGCATGGAACTGGTCACAGCATGGCGAGATGCGCGAAGGCCAAGCTGAGATTGCCGGTATGCGCGCCAAATATTTGCCGCGTTTCGACGCCGCCTCGCTGGAGCAAATCCGCAACGACGCCGAGCTGTATGAGTTCGCCCGCGTCGGCGGCGCGGTGGCCTTCCGTGACAATTGCGCGGCCTGCCACGGCACGGGTGCGGCCGGCGGCAAAGGCTACCCCAACCTGAATGATGATGATTGGCTGTGGGGCGGCAAGGTCGAGGATATCTATGGCACACTGCGCTATGGCATCCGTTCCGGCCATGGCCAGGCGCGCGACAACCAGATGGCCGCCTACGGTCGCGACGGGTTGTTGCCAGCTGCGGATATAGCAGCGGTAGCGGACTATGTCGTGCGGCTGCACGAAGGCGAAGCCGTCACGGCGCAGCCGCAGTTCGAGCCAGGCAAGAAAATCTTCGCCGAAAATTGCGCCGCCTGCCATGGCGACAAAGGCGAAGGCAACCCCACCATGGGCGCGCCGCGCCTGAGCGACAATCTCTGGCTCTATGGCGGCACCAAGGAGGCCGTGATGGCGACGTTGAATAACGGCCGCGCCGGCGTGATGCCGGCCTGGGAAGGCCGGCTGGATGACCGGACGATCAAGATGCTGGCCATCTATGTGCATGGCCTAGGCGGCGGGCAATAGCGTCGCTTGGGGTATGACCTGTTCCGTGTCAGGCTCCCGGTATAGGCCGGGAGCCTTTGGCGCGTTGGTGAGGTGAATGAATGGCGGAAGAGATCAAGCTCTTCGAGCAGCACAAAAAAATCTATCCCCGCGATACCTGGGGGCGTTATCGTCGCTTGAAGTGGCTGGCGATGGGTGTGTTGCTGGCGATTTATTATTTCACCCCCTGGCTGCGCTGGGATCGCGGCGCGCACGCGCCGGATCAAGCCATCCTGATTGATATGCCGGCGCGCCGCGCCTATTTTTTCGGCATCGAGATTTGGCCGCAAGAGGTTTATATCCTGGTTGGCCTGCTGGTGCTGGCTGCCGTGGGATTGTTCTTCGTCACCAGCTTGTTCGGGCGCGTCTGGTGCGGCTATGCCTGCCCACAGACGGTGTGGACGGATTTGTATCTCAAGGTCGAGCATTTCTTCCAAGGCGACCGCAACGCCCGTCAGAAGCTGGATGCCGCGCCGCTGAGCCTGAACAAAATCTGGCGCAAGCTGGCGACCCATGCGGTGTGGTTGATCATCGCGCTCTGCACCGGCGGCGCCTGGGTGTTTTATTTTAGCGACGCGCCGACGCTCGCCAACCAACTGGCGCATGGCGACGTGCCGGCCAGCACCTGGGGCTGGATTCTGGGGTTGACCGGTTCCACCTATCTCATGGCTGGCTGGGCGCGCGATCAGGTCTGCACCTATATGTGCCCTTATGCGCGCTTTCAGTCGGCGATGTTCGACAAGGACACGCTGATCATCAGCTATGATGCCACCCGTGGCGAGCCGCGTGGCGCGCACAAGAAGGGCGAGAGTTGGGAAGGGCGCGGCGATTGCGTGGACTGTAGCCTGTGCGTCCAGGTCTGCCCCATGGGCATTGACATCCGTGAAGGGTTGCAGATGCAGTGCATCGCCTGCGGCCTGTGCGTGGATGCCTGCAACAGCATCATGGACAAGGTCGACCGGCCGCAGGGCTTGATCCGCTACGACACGACTCATAATCAGACGGCGCGTGATGCGGCGCGGCGCGTGGGCGCGGTTTTCAAGGATAATCTGCGGTTGCTGCGACCACGCTCGGTCTATTATGCCGTGATCGTCACCGTGGTGTCGGCCTTGACGCTTTATGCCCTGCTGAGCCGTGAGCCGTTTGACCTCCATGTGCAGCATGACCGCAACCCGCTCTTCGTGCGCCTGACCGATGGCGGGGTGCGTAACAACTTCACGGTGAAAATCTTGAACAAGACCAACGCCGACAAACGCTTTGCCTTGCAAGTGGAAGGGTTGGCGCAGCCCATCATGAAAATCGAGGGCGCCGGCCATGTCGTGCCGGAAGATTTGCCGGTGCTGGCCAACAGCGTGGCGCAATTCCGCGTGCTGCTGACTGTGCCGGACACGGCCGGGATGCCGCAACGCCGCCCCTTGCGCTTCGTCTTGACGGAGCAGGGCGTCGCCGCGCAGGATTCAGCCGACAGCATGTTTATCGTGCGGGAGTGAAGCATGAGCGAAGCAACGACGGGGCCGCGCCCCTCCGACCGGTGGATACCCTGGTATTTTGTCGCGTTCTTCGTCGCGCTGACTGCCATCCTCGCGCATTTCGTCTGGCTGGCGGTGCATAATTTCCCCGGCACGGTGGCGGACAAAGCCTATGAGCAGGGCTTGGCCTATAACCAGGTGCTGCGCGCCGCCGCCGCGCAGGACCAATTGGGTTGGCGCGCCACACTGGATTTCTCGGCACCCGAGCAGACGTTGCGGTTGACTTACAATCTGCACGATGCCGCCGGCGCGCCGCTGCGCGGCGCTACGGTGAAGGCTTGGCTCTATCGCCCTTCCAGCAGCAAGCTGGATGAAAAACTGACGCTGACGGAAACGCGGCCCGGCGTCTATGAGGTGGAGACCATAAAACCACTTGCCGGCCAGTGGGAAGCGCGCTTTGCGGCGCAACTTGGCGTGGACAAGCATCATTACAGCGAACGTATCACGCTGCCATGACCGCGCTGGCCGCCAGCTTTGCGCTTTGCCGCCACTGCGGCGCGCCTCTGGCGGGCGGTGCAAGGGATGGTTTTTGCTGCGCCGGTTGCGTCGCCGCCAACCAACTGGCGGATCGGGCGCAGCCCTTGTCGTCTGGCCGCGTCACCGAGACGGTGTCACTGGATTATACCCGCTACGCCGAGCGCGTGACGGATGGCGGCTGGCTGATGCTGCTGATGGTGGAAGGGATGCGCTGCGCCGCCTGCGCTTTCCAGATCGAACGCACGCTGAACGCGGAAGCTCAGGTGCAAGCACGGATGAATCTGACGACGCGGCGCTTGACGTTGCGCTGGACGGGTTCAGCCGAACGCGTGAATGATCTCATCGCCAAGGTGCAAGTGGCCGGCTATCGCCTGCTACCGTTCGACGCCGCGACATTGGAGACAGCGGAGCGGCGCGAGGCGCGGCAGCTGTTGCGCTGCCTGGCGGTCGCCGGTTTTGCCGCCGGGAATATCATGATTTTGGCGGACGCGCTGTGGGCGGCGGCGCCGGGCGATATGGGCATGGCGACGCGCGACCTGCTCCATTGGCTCTCTGCGCTCATCGCTTTGCCCACAGTGGTCTATGCCGGCCAGCCGTTTTTTCGCTCCGCCTGGCAGGCGCTGCGGCATCGCCGCACCAATATGGATGTGCCGATCGCCGTGGCGCTACTGCTCACCTCTGCCATGAGCGTGTATGAAATGCTGCGCCACGGCGCCTATGTGTATTTCGATTGCGTGGTGATGCTCATCTTCCTGCTGCTGGCCGGCCGTTATCTGGACAAGCAGGCGCGCGGCCGCGCGCGCGCGGCGGCGCAGCATCTGCTGGCTTTCACCGGCGGCACGGCCGTGGTGCAGGAAGGCGGGCGCAGCCGCCTGCTGCCGGTGGCAGAACTGCAGCCGGGCATGGTGCTGCAAGTGGCAGCCGGCGAACGCATCGCGGCGGATGGCGTGGTGCTGCACGGCATTTCGGAAATTGACCCGAGCTTCATGACCGGCGAGACGATCACGCAGCCGGTCAAGCCTGGCGATACGGTCTTTTCTGGCATGGTCAATGGCGGAGCGCCGCTACAACTGCGCGTCACGGCGGTGGGCAGCCAAAGTTTGCTCGGCAATGTCATTCAGCTGATGGAGCAAGCGGAGCAGGGGCAGGCGCGCTATGTGCGCCTCGCGGATCGGGTGGCCGCGCTCTATACGCCGGTGGTGCATCTGCTGGCTTTGGGTGCCTTTCTGTTGTGGTGGGGATGGTTGCAGGCCGGCTGGCAGTCGGCGCTGCTAGCGGCGATGACGGTGCTGATCATCACTTGCCCCTGCGCGCTGGGGCTGGCGGTGCCAGTGGTGCAGGTGCTGGCCAGCACGGCCTTGTTCAAGCGCGGCCTGTTGCTGAAGGCGCCGGATGCGCTGGAGCGGCTGGCTGCGGTGGACACGATTGTTTTTGACAAGACCGGCACCTTGACGCGCGGCCAGCCCGCTTGGTTGCCGGATGCTGCTATCACGCCTGAACAACGCGGTCTGGCGTTGGCCTTGGCCAACGCCAGCCGGCACCCGCTGGCGCGCGCCATGGTGCGCGGTTTAGCGGATGGTGAGTCTGCCGTGGTGACGGACACAGCCGAACATCCCGGCCAGGGGATGAGCGCGGTCTGGCGCGGGCAAGAAATCAGGCTCGGCCGGCGCGATTGGTGCGGCGCTGGCGACAGTACCGCGGATGATCGGCCGGAATTGTGGCTGCGCGTCGGCGCCGCGCTGCCAGTGCGTTTCGTGTTCGCCGATGCGCCACGTGATGACGCGGCATCGGTGTGCGCACTGTTGCAGCGTCAGGGTTATGCGTTGCGGCTCTTGTCCGGCGACCGGCCTTCTGTCGCTGGCCAAGTCGCGGCTGATCTGGGCATTGCCGACTGGCAGGCCGCCCAAACGCCACCGGAGAAGGTGGCCGTCATCCGCGCCTTGCAGGCGCAAGGGCGCAAGGTGCTGATGGTCGGCGACGGGTTGAATGATGCGCCAGCGCTGGCCGCCGCCGATGCGTCGCTCTCGCCCACTTCGGCGCTGGACATCGCGCAAAACGCCGCCGATCTGGTTTTTCAAGGCGAGAAACTGGCGCCGGTGGCGCAGGCGCTGCGCGTGGCGCGGCGCGCGCAGCAGTTGGTGCGGCAGAATTTTCTGCTCGCCTTCCTTTACAATCTCATCGCGGTGCCGTTGGCCATGGCCGGTCAAGTCACGCCGCTGGTCGCCGCCATCGCCATGGCCGGCTCGTCGCTGGTTGTGGTGCTGAACGCGCAGCGGCTGCATTGGGGCATAGACCGGCCATGAGCGTCATCGTCTATCTCATTCCAATCGCGCTCACGCTTGGCCTGCTGGGGCTGGCGGCGTTTTTCTGGGCGCTGCGGCATCAGCAATTCGACGACCCGGAAGGTGATGCCAACCGGATTTTGTTTGATGATGATCCGGCTGAACGCCAAACTTCTATTGCGTTGCAGCAGCCACCAACCGAGAATCTCAAGGAATAAGACCAGCGCGCTTGCTAATCGCGCGGCTCTTGCCTATTTTCTCCTCTGTCATCGTCACGCCGTTGTTAGGATAATCAAACCATGAGCGACATCGTCATCGTCAGCGCTAAACGCACGCCCATCGGTGCCTTCAACGGCGCCTTGAGCAGCCTGAGCGCCGCGCAACTGGGCAGCATCGCCGTCACTGCTGCTCTACAAGCCGCGCGGCTGGAGCCGGGGCAGGTGGATGAGCTGGTGTTCGGGCACGTGTTGGCAGCGGGCGCTGGCATGGGGCCAGCGCGCCAGGCCGCGCTGGGTGCCGGCCTGAGCCGCGACAAAACGGCTTATGCGGTGAACCAGATTTGCGACTCTGGCCTGCGCGCCGTCGCCAACGGCCTGATGGCGATTGCCTCCGGCCAGCAGGACATCGTCGTCGCCGGTGGCATGGAAAGCATGAGCCAGTCGCCGCACTGCCTGCATCTGCGCAACGGCACCAAGATGGGCAATGCCAGCCTGGTGGATACCATGATCAATGACGGCTTGTGGGATGTGTTCAACAATTATCACATGGGCATCACCGCGGAGAATGTGGCGGCGCAATGCGGCGTGAGCCGTGCCGACCAGGACGCGCTGGCGCTCGCCTCCCAAAACAAGGCCGAAGCCGCCATCAAGGCCGGCAAATTCACCGATGAAATCGTCCCTGTGATCATCAAGACCCGCAAAGGCGAAGAGACGGTGGCGCAGGATGAGTTCCCGCGCTTTGGCACCACGGCGGATGCGCTGGCCAAACTCAAGCCCGCCTTCAAGCCGGATGGCACGGTGACGGCCGGCAACGCCTCCGGCATCAATGACGGCGCCGCCGCCCTGGTGCTGATGACGGCGGCCAACGCCGCCAAGCGCGGCCTCAAGCCTCTGGCGCGGATCGCCGGTTGGGCGACGGCGGGCGTTGACCCGACCATCATGGGCACGGGGCCTATTCCCGCCAGCCGCGCCGCTTTGGCTAAGGCGGGCTGGAAAGCCAGCGACCTGGATTTGATTGAAGCGAACGAGGCCTTTGCTGCGCAGGCCTGCGCCGTGAACAAAGATATGGGCTGGGATTTGGCCAAAGTGAATGTCAATGGCGGTGCCATCGCCCTTGGCCACCCCATCGGCGCCTCCGGCGCCCGCGTGCTGGTGACGCTGTTGCATGAGATGCAGAAGCGCCAGGCCAAAAAAGGCCTGGCCACGCTGTGTATCGGCGGCGGTATGGGCATTGCCTTGTGCGTTGAGACCTAACCATAGAACGGAGGTGAGGCATGCGGAAATCTGGTCAATATGCTCTCGCCATAGCCGCTTTCATGCTCCTGACGGCAGCAGTAGCGGCTGAGCCCGCGCAAGCACCCGCGGATGAAAAAGAGCTGTTGCGCGTCTTGTCGCCGGAAGGTTACAAGCGGGCGGTCATGCAGACGGAGTATGACAAACACACTGTTGGCATTGATAAGTTTCTTGAACTCATGCGTGAACCGAAGGCCGTAATCCTCGATCTGCGCGACGAAAAACAATATCAGGCCGGTCACATCCGCAACGCCAAGCATCTCGGCGCCGATATTGAAGATAAAAAGCTGGCCGAGCTGGCGCCGGACAAAGATGCGCCGATTCTGCTCTATTGCACCAATTCGCTGATGCTGACGCGGATGATTTCCCTGACCAGCATCGCTTTGCCGCAAGTCTTGGCGCAAGGCTATAAAAACGTTTATCTGCTCGAGCCCGCCGCGCGCGATTGGAAGAGCGGCGAGGCGCATGACGCGCGGCTGAAGCGGCTGGATTTCGTCGAACAGCCGGCACCCGCACCCCAGAACACAACAGGAGAAAGCAAGCAATGAGCAGAGTGGCGGTGGTAACGGGCGGGACGCGCGGCATTGGTGAAGGCATCAGCGTGGCGCTGAAAGACGCGGGTTACAAAGTGGCCGCCACCTATCATGGCAATGACGCGAAAGCGCAGGATTTCAAACAACGCACCGGCATTCCGGTGTTCAAATTCGATGTTGCCGATTACGCTTCGTGTCAGCATGGCGTGGCGCAGATCGTCAAGGAAATCGGCGCGGTGGAAATTCTGGTCAACAATGCCGGCATCACCCGCGACGCTTTGCTGCACAAGATGACGCTGGAGCAGTGGCAAGAGGTGATGCGCACCAATCTCGATTCCATGTTCAACCTGACGCGCCTGGTGATCGAGGATATGCGTGCCAAGGGTTTCGGCCGCATCATCAAT
>CAZBSB010000009.1:0-22332 GCA_964494535.1 uncultured Rhodospirillales bacterium | reverse complement strand
GGTGGCGACTCTGCCCGTCTATCTCAACGCGCTCTCCGGCCAGGGTGTGCATGTGGTGACGGTGAACGATTATCTCGCCAAGCGCGACAGCGGCTGGATGGGCAAAATCTACGGCTTTTTGGGCATGACCACCGGCTGCATTGTGCATGACTTGTCGGACGCCGAGCGCAAGGTCGCCTACGCCGCCGATATCACTTATGGCACCAACAATGAATTCGGCTTCGATTATCTGCGCGACAACATGAAGTTTGCGCGCGAGGAGCTGGTGCAGCGCCCCTTCAACTTCGCCATTGTGGACGAGGTGGACAGTATTTTGGTGGACGAGGCGCGCACGCCGCTCATCATCTCCGGCCCCGCCGAAGATTCGTCCGACCTCTATACCAAGGTCAACGCGCTCATCCCGCAATTGGCAACCGAGCATTACGAGAAAGACGAAAAGCACCGCACGGTCAACCTTACTGAAGCGGGCAACGAAGCGCTGGAGCAATTGATGGTGAGCGCCGGCTTGCTGGAGACTGCCAGCAATCTCTATGCGGCGGAAAACATCCATCTGGTGCATCACGCCAACCAGGCGCTGCGGGCGCACAAGTTGTTTAGCCGCGATACGGACTATATCGTCAAGGATGACAAGGTCATCATCATTGACGAATTCACCGGCCGCATGATGGACGGCCGCCGCTATTCGGACGGGTTGCATCAGGCGCTGGAAGCCAAGGAGCATGTCAAGATTCAGCGCGAGAACCAAACGCTGGCCTCCATCACTTTCCAAAACTATTTCCGGCTCTATCCCAAGCTGGCCGGCATGACCGGCACGGCCTTGACCGAAGCGGCGGAGTTCGCGGAAATTTATAAACTCGAAGTCATCGAGGTGCCCACCAACGTGGCGGTGCAGCGCAAAGACCACGACGACGAGGTCTATCAGAACATCAAAGACAAGCATGAAGCCATCGTCAAGCTACTGGCAGAATGCTTACGGCGCGAGCAGCCGGTGCTGGTCGGCACGGTGTCCATCGAAAAATCGGAGCAGCTCTCGCAATTGCTGCGCGACCGCACGGTCATTCGCAGCATCGGCGAACGGATGCTCAAACAGGCGCAGGAACTGGCCGACGACCAGGCCAAGCTGAAGCCGACTTCCGAGAAGTTCAAATTCCTGGAAGAAATGCGCGCGCCGCTGGCCGATAACGGCGCCTTTTTGCTGAAGATCGCGCAGGATCGCAGCCGCGACCCGATTCCGCACGCCGTACTGAACGCCCGCTACCATGAGCAAGAGGCACAAATCATCGCGCAGGCCGGCCGCCCCGGCGCCGTCACCATCGCCACCAATATGGCGGGGCGCGGCACCGATATTCAGCTGGGCGGCAATGCCGAACAGCGCATAGCCCAAGAATTGGCTGAGGTGACCGATGCGGCGGAGCGCGAGCGCCGTGCCGCCGCCATCCGTACCGAGATCGAGACAGCGCGCGAAAAAGTGCGCGCCGCCGGCGGCCTGTTCGTCATCGGCACTGAACGACACGAATCGCGGCGCATTGACAATCAGTTGCGCGGCCGCTCCGGCCGCCAGGGCGATCCCGGCGCGTCGCAATTCTTCCTGTCGTTGGAAGACGATCTCATGCGGATTTTCGGCTCCGACCGCATGGCGCCGCTGCTAGCGCGCCTGGGTCTGCGCGACGGCGAAAAAATCGCCCACCCGCTCATCACCAAGCGCCTGGCCAAGGCGCAGGAAAAGGTGGAGCAGCGCAATTTCGACATCCGCAAAAATCTGCTCAAATACGACAACATCATGAACGACCAGCGCAAGGCGATCTATGAGCGGCGCCGCGACATCATGGCCAGCGACGATCTGTCTGAAACCATCGTGTCAATGCGCGAAGATGTCATCGCGCAAATGGTGAGCGCCGCCATTCCCGAAGGTTCTTATGCCGAACAATGGGATATCGCCAGCCTGCAGGAACGCAGCCGCGATGTGCTGGGCATTGATTTTCCGCTGGCAGATTGGGCGAAGGAAGACGGCATCGCTGAAAAAGAATTCACCGAACGGCTGCAAGCTGCCGCCGCCAAAGCGATGGCGGAGAAGGAAGCGCAAATCGGTGCTGAAAATATGCGCCAGGCGGAGAAGGCCGCCATGCTAGCGCATCTGGACACGTTGTGGAAAGAGCATCTGCTGGCGCTGGATCATGTGCGCCAGGGCATCCATCTGCGCGGCTATGGCCAGCGCGACCCGATCAATGAATATGCGCGCGAAGCCTATGAATTGTTCCAGATCATGGTCAATCAGCTTGACATCAATGTCACGCGCAACCTGCTGCGTGCCCAGGTGCGGTTGCCGTCTTTGGAAGAACTCATCGCCCGCCAGCACGCGCAGATGATGCAGGAGATTCACGCCGCCGCGCCCAGCGCCCTGCCGGAAAGCGAAGCCGAGGCGCTGGCGAGCATCGCTCCACCGCGCAGCGTACAGCACACCGCCTTCGACGCGCAGAACCCCGCCACCTGGACGCATACGGCGCGCAACGCCCCCTGCCCCTGCGGTTCCGGGCGGAAATACAAGCATTGCCACGGCGCGGCTTAGCCTGGCTGTCAATTCTTGATTAGATACGCGACGCCTTTCGGCGTTTGCTGGATGCGCTCAGTCAATTGGTGGCGCGAGAGAAAATCGTGCAGCGCGCGGCAGCAGCCGTCCCAGGGATAGTAATCGTCGAAGATGATTAGCCCGCTCGGCGCCACGTGCCGATAGAGGTTTTGCAGACAGTCCATGATGGAATCATACCAGTCGCCGTCCAGCCACAGCACGGCGATGGGCTGGCTGGGCTTGAAGGACGGCAAGGTTTCGTTGAACCAGCCCTTGATCATTTTCACATCGCGGCTGCCAGACAGCGCCATGGCGCGTTCGGCAAAACCAATCTCGGCGCTGCAATTGTCGTGATAAAGCGGGCTGTCCTTATCGGCTTGGTAGGCTACGGCGGCGGCGCCGTCCTTCTCGATATTTGCCGGCGGCAGCCCCTCGAAACTGTCGAAAAGGAAATATTGGCGCTCCGGCCCCAAGACTTCCGCCATGGTGGCGCTGGTGCCGCCGCGCCAGACGCCGCATTCCACGACGCAGCCTTTGATGCCGCGCCCGCGATCCTAGCACAACACCATGTTGTCGGCGAAGGTGGTGTTCCCGATCATGGTGTATTGACGGTATTTCAGATGCAGAAACCGGTAGTGCATGTGAAGGATCGCCAACCAAACTTTATGCAGAAAGACCGTGGCATGATGGAGAGCGCGTTCAGCAAGAAACGCCGGGGTTAAGGCTTGCATGTTTATTCCTCATCCTTTGTCCGGGTTCCGTTGAAGGGGCAGTTTAAGTATAGTCCTTCTCCCCCAACAGTGCCGTATAGCGGAATTTCTAAGCTTTGAGCAGGGTTGTGTCCGCATTAGTTTCAGCCTAATTGCGAGAGATGGCTGTATAATCCCATAAACTTGGTTTTTGAGACGAAAAAATATATGGTTGATGCCAGTCACAAAGCCGCCACAGACACTGAAGACCGGCAGTTGATTCATGCCGGCCTGGTACGGTCTTTTAATAATCACTACTTTTTTGGTCGCTTTGCTGCAGATATGGCTTTGCTCGGTGCTGGCTTGGCGCTTGGCGGCCCGAAGGGAATGTTTGCCGCGGCTGCCATTGAATTGGTCAATCATGCCGTGCGTTCGGATGCCAGCATGGGAAAAACCATGAACGCAGCGCGAGAAGCCTTCATTGACCGCCATTGGGAAAGCTTGGCGCGCAGTGGTTTTGCCCAGAAGGTCAAGCATGCCCTGCGCCCGAATGCACGATTACCGCATTTTCCGGTGAGCGCGCTGCTGCCGGAAACGCGGCTGGATTTTTCCCTCACTGGCTTTTCAACCGGCCTCAAGCTCTCCAGTGTGGGTGCTGTCTATAGTTTTGGTAAAAAACTGTTCTTTCCATCCGCCCACGACCCGCGCTAATTGGGTGCATTCATCCTCACGTCGCACACCCGCTTCAGGCAAAAAAGTTACACGCGTTTCTCTTGGAAATCATAAGGACAAAACAAATTTGCGCATTGTGCGCGCAATATTATTGCCAATTATATGGTGATTACTTTCATTTTTTATCGTTACCTTACGCAATAAGAACCTTATTGAATGTTTTGCTAATGGGGTTTTCAAATGGATTTATTTGGTTTTAAGGCCAGAAGACTACGCGCTGATATGGCAGCGGCGGCTGAGGCAGCTACCCAACGCGCAAAACGCGAAGAAAAAGAGCGGCGCGATCAGGCCGATATGCTGGCAGATCAGGCCGATATGCTGGCAAAGGATAGGCATCCGACTTCAGGCAGGGCAACACTCCAATACTCTTCAGAAAGCGCCATCGCTTTATCAAGCACCTCCATTATTTGGTATGATGAGAAACATAAAACGCTGCACACGTTAGGAGCATCTGACAACAACATCTCTCGAAGCAAGTTTGAAACCATCGCCGACGCGGCACAAAGTTATGGACAGAAAATCATGGGCGGCGAGGGTAACACCTGGCACCGGTTTGGCGATGAATTACTCAACGTCGCTGCGCTGCGCTGGATGAAGTATCGGGTCAATGAGCAGAAACTGGATATTGAGGGAGGCACTATATCCGGCGTTACACACACACAATTTGCAAACGCTGCGAGAGATTATGTTGCCGTTGGTGCCTTAGCAACCGGCGGTAAAGTGAGCAGCATTATCCAACTCAAGGATGAACTAGTCAATTTAAACGCGCTTGGTCATCACTGGTATGACGGTAAGCAACTCCGTGCGACAAATTTTGCCTTAACAATCACACCAAGAGACTGGGAAAGAGTCAAAGTGAGACAAGCCCGATATGACAGATCATTAGACGCGTCTCTAACGTCTCGGGCACAAATGCTGGCACAATATGGTGCGGCGCGGGCGCTTGCCACCAGCCCATCCATCCTGTCAATTGCATCTCCCGGCATGGATACCGCGCTTTCGGCCACTACCTTGATGGCGGCAAGCGTGACGGCGCTGGCGCCGACACTACCTGCTTTCACTAGCGGCGGCGGTGGCGATTTTGGCGGCGGTGGCGCGAGTGGCAGTTTTGGATGCGATGGCGGCGCAGCTTCCTGCACACCATAAAAATCTAGCCCTACTGCATCTGTAGCAAAATCTTGCCCTGTCTTCGCTTTCATGCTGTTGTGGCGCCCTGAATTTCTCCAGACGAGGCGCAATGAGCAAATCTTATCTGTTTACCAGCGAATCCGTGGCCGAAGGCCATCCCGACAAGGTTTGCGACCGTATTTCTGATGCCATCGTGGACATGTTCCTGCGCGCCGACCCGCAAGCCCGCGTGGCCGTGGAAAGCCTGGCCACCACCAACAAGGTGGTGCTGGCCGGGGAAATGCGCTCCGACGCGCCCTTCAGCCGCGAGGATATGATCGTCGCGGCGCGCCAGGCTATCCGCGAAATTGGCTACGCGCAAAAAGGCTTTCACTGGCAATGGTGCGATGTGGAAGTGCTCATCCACGCGCAATCCGCCGATATCGCGCAGGGCGTGGACGCGCTGGGCAACAAGGACGAAGGTGCCGGCGACCAGGGCATCATGTTCGGCTTTGCCTGCCGCGAAACGCCGCAATATATGCCGGCCGCCATCCATTATTCGCACGCCATCCTGCGCTCCCTGGCCGAAGCGCGTCACCAAGGTGCTGCCCCCATGCTGGGACCGGACGCGAAGAGCCAGGTGACGCTGGAATATGTTGACGGCAAGCCGGTGCGTGCCGCGCGCATCGTCGTCTCCACCCAGCATGACGAAAGCGTGGAGCAGGAGCAGGTGCGCGAAATCGTGCGGCCGCATGTCCTGAAGATGCTGCCGGAAGGCTGGATGTGCGAAGAAGAGCATTTCTATGTCAACCCCACTGGCCGCTTCGTCATCGGCGGGCCGGACGGCGATACCGGCCTCACCGGCCGCAAAATCATCGTGGACACTTATGGCGGTGCGGCGCCGCATGGCGGCGGCGCCTTCTCCGGCAAGGATCCCACCAAGGTTGACCGTTCGGCGGCCTATATGGCGCGTTATCTGGCGAAGAATATCGTTGCCGCCAACCTCGCCGACAAGTGCACCATCCAGATCGCCTATGCCATCGGCGTTTCCAAGCCGCTCGCCGTCTATGTCAACACCAACGGCACCGGCAAGGTGGATGAAGAAAAGCTTGTCAAGCAGTTGCAGGAGATGGTCAATCTCAGCCCGCGCGGCATCCGCGAGCATCTGCAGCTCAACCGGCCGATTTACGCCAAGACCTCCAGCTATGGTCATTTTGGCCGCGAGCCGGAGTTGGACGGACATTTCTCGTGGGAAAAGCTCGACCTGGTGCCGCAACTGAAGAGCGCCTTCGGCGTTTGATGTCATGAGCGTTGCGACGGGCGCCGCGCCGCGCCTTTATGGCCGGCGACTGGGGCGGCCGTTGCGAGTGCGGAAGACCGCGCTGCTGGCTGCATTGCTGCCCAAACTCGCCGTCAGTTTGCCCGCTCAAGGTCAAGCTGATCCGTACACCTGGTTCGCCGCACCGCCGCGATCCCTCTGGCTCGAAGTCGGCTTCGGCGGCGGCGAGCATCTGGCCGCTCAAGCGGCGCAACATCCGAAGAGCGGATTTATCGGCTGCGAGCCGTTCCGCAACGGCGTGGCCAATCTACTCGACATCATTGACCGGCAGAAGCTCACAAATATACGCATCTGGCCAGACGATGCGCGGACTCTCATCATGGCTTTGCCGGCCGGCTGCTTGGAGCGCGCCTATATTCTCTTCGCCGACCCTTGGCCGAAGAAACGCCATGCCGAGCGGCGCTTCGTGCAGCCGGAAAACCTGGCCATGCTGGCGCGGGCGCTGCAGCCCGGCGGCCTGCTCCGCCTCGCCACCGATGATTCTGTTTTGCAAGCCTGGACAACAGAACAAATACTGGTAGCGCCTGACTTCATGCCAGAGGCCGGCAACAGCATCAGCACCACACGACCCGCCGACTGGGTGATAACGCGTTATGAGGAAAAAGCCCTGCAGGCGGGGCGCCAGCCGCTCTATTACTGTTTCAAGCGCCGCTAATTGCGTGTCGGCTGCAGCGCGGCCCGAAACGCCTGGCGCACGAGGCGCCGCCGGACGATGCCGCGCCGCCACTGCTCTGACCCCACCTTGTCATGAGGATCACAATATTCCCGCACGGCCTGGCCGATCGGTTGCCCTTTGGCCGTTGCCAGTTCACTGACCGCGGCGATGATGGTCAACACATTGCCCCGCAAATTGCTGGCGATGGCTTGGCGGTGTTGCGCGAACCAACCGGAGCCAGGCGGCGCCGCGACTTCGCGCGCCGCGTCCAGATAATCGCAGCCCGCTTTAAGTTCGCGATCCGTGAACGGTCGAGCGCGCACAATTTCCTGCATCCGGGCGCAAATCTGCCGGTTGGCGTCTTCAAGTCCCATGTTGGTCTCCCTAGCCCCAAAAGGCTAAGACCGTTCATGACTCTTTGGCAAGACCGCAACTATTCGGCAACTCTTTCTCTGGCATCGCAACAATATTACTGCGGCGCAATAGAGCTATTTCTTCTTTTCCACCTGATCAATGACATAACCGGTGCCAACACCGACCGCGCCGCCGATGGCGGCGCCGCAGGCCACGCAGCCGCCCGTCATCACCGTGCCGGCCGCCCCCACCGCCGTGCCGATGGCACCGCCGGTGACCACGCGTTGCTGCGTCTCGCTCAGGTTGGAGCAAGCCGCTAAACTTATCACCAGCACAGCTATGGCACCAACGCGCCCACTCTGCTCCAGCGTCGTTGTCTTTTTCATACGCTTCTCCTCTATCAGTCTATCTAACCAATAGCACCGAAGATTATGGCGAGAATGTGAGGCTGTTTGGTTAAGGCAACCGCTGGCTTTCAAATTTGAACGGAATGCGCTGTAGCGATTTTGGCGTGGCGAAGTAAATCTTCAGCACGGCGCCGGCCGGCAGCGGGCTATTGTAGCTGACCGAATAACGCACCGTGCCGGCTTGCTCGTCGCGCGACATGGAACGGCCTCCGCCGCTCTTGATCGGCGCGCCCGCGGCGTCTTCCACCTGCAGAAATGCAATTTGTTGCTTCGGGTCTTTGATCACGAACAGCAGGTCATTCTCACCCATAGAGAAAAAGCCGCTGAACATGGATTGGAACATTTTGCCGAAAGCATCGCCCATCGCTTTGCCGGCATCCGCCGCCGCATTGCCAGATTTCTTGGCGGCTTCCGCTGCCGCCTTGGCCACTTCCTGCTCCTGTTTCATTTTATCAGCCAACGGCTTGGTCAGCAGGCTGATTTCCAAACCGGATTGAGCGAAACTGGTCGGCAGCAACGGCTTGCCCGCCTGCGCCAACACGTCCTTCACCACATAGACCGAAGCGGAGTCGCGTGCCGGATACAGCACATCCACATAGCCGGCGAAAGACACGCTGGTGGCCTTGCGCGCCGGATTGAGCATCTCCACCCGGTCATCCAGGCTGGTGCGTCCCTTCTCCATCACCTCAAAGCCCCAATACATCGGGTCTGGTTGTTTGTCAGTCTTGAGCAGCGACCGGCCGGTGTCATCCACCGCCGCGGTGATGACCGGCTTGATGGCGCCGAAGGCTTGCGGCAGTTCATCGCCCTGGGTCTTCAATTCTACTTCCAGCCGCGCGAAATGTTTGCCGGTGGTGCGGCTGTCCGTCATGTCGCCCAGCGTCACGCGCAGCCCCGTCTCTTCCGTCACTGGCACGGCGCGCAGTTCCGCCGTCGCCGTGGCTTGCGCGTAAGCGGGTAATGTCAGCGGCAGGGTCACGGCGACCAGCACAGCCAACAGTGAGTAACGACGCATCTTACCCTCCTCGATTAATGTCATGGATTGTGATTTCAGAACGGCATTTTGAAGCCGGCCGGCAGCTTCATGCCGCCCATGGCTTTCTCGGTCTCCGCCGCAGTCAGCGCGTCAACCTGATTCTTTGCGTCGCGCAGCGCGGCGACAATCAAATCTTCCAGCATCTCGACCTCGTTGGGGTCAACCAGCGCCGGCGCGATTTTCAACTGCCGCACCACGCCCTTGCCCGTCATGGTCACTTGAATCTGGTCATTGGCCGCCTGGCCGCGCAACTCCACCTGCTCCAGCCGCTCCTGCATTTCGGCCATGCGGCCTTGCACATCCTGCGCCTGTTTCAACATCTGCATGATATTCATTCGTCTTGTTCCTCGCGTGGTTCCAAAGCGGCATCCGGCGGTGCGCTGGCTTGTTCCGCATCCTCAGCGGGCTGTTGCACGGCCGGCAGCCGGATATTGGCGAGTTTCGCGGCGGGAAACAAGGCCAAGGCCTGCTGCACCAACGGGTGTTGCAGCACCGCTTCGCGCCGCGCTGCCGCCAGCGCGTCAGCCTGCTGCGCCAAGGTCATGCCGCCCGGCGCCGCGCGCGCCACGGTGACCATCCAACGTGTTCCCGTCCATGTCGTCAGCCGCTGCGCCGTCTTGCTGGCAAGATCAGGGCTGGCCTGCGGCGCGAGCGCGATTTCCAACCGCCCCGCCTCAAACCGCACCGGCTGCGCGTAATTATAAAGCTCGGCATAAAGCTGCACTTCTTTGTGTTGCGCGAACAGCGCCACCAGCGCCGCGAAATCCTGCGGCTGCGGGCTGAGGCTGGGTTGCACTGCCGGCGCGGGCGCGGGCAACGGCGCCACGGCATTCTCCACCGCCAGCGCCAGATTGCCGCGCGCCACGGTGCCGCCATTGCCGCCGCCGCCCAAACTGGGTGGCGCTGCCGTCGCCACTTCCTGCTGTAGTTGTTTGATCAAATCACCAGGCGGCGGCAACGCCGCGGCATAGGCTAGCCGGATCAACACCATTTCCGCCGCGACGGCCGGATTATCCGCCCGCTGCGTTTCATCAATGCCCTTCAGCAAAATCTGCCAGGCGCGGGTGAGCGCGGGAATTTCCAACGTCGCCAGCCCGCTCAGAAAATCTTTCTCCATTTGCGGCAACGTCTCGCCTTGCCGCAGATCAGGCACCAGCTTGGAGCGGGTCAAGCTATGCACCTGCTCAGCAATGTCCTGCAGCAGCACCAGCGGGTCGGCGCCACTCTGCAGCATCGCGCCATAGGCCAGCAGGCCGGCACGCATCTCCCCCGACAACACATCATGCGCCAGTTCCAGCAACCGCGACCGGTCGGCCAGCCCCAGCATATCCTGCACCACCGCCACATCAACAGCGCCTTCGGCGCGGGCGATGGCCTGATCGAGCAGGCTCAACCCGTCGCGCACCGAACCGTCGGCGGCGCGGGCGATCAGCTGCAAGGCCTCCGGCGCTACGGTCACCCCTTCCCGCTCCGCCACCTGCGCGAAGTGCCGCGCCAGCACGGCGGCATCCACGCGGCGCAAATCGAAACGCTGGCAGCGCGACAGCACCGTCACCGGCACTTTGCGGATTTCCGTGGTGGCGAAGATGAATTTCACATGCGGGGGCGGCTCTTCCAGCGTCTTCAACAGCGCGTTGAAGGCGTTCTTGGACAGCATGTGGACTTCGTCAATGATATAAATCTTATAGCGGGCGTTGACGGGGTTGTAGCGCACGCCGTCAATGATCTCGCGGATGTCATCTACGCCGGTACGCGACGCGGCGTCCATTTCCAGCACGTCCACATGCCGGTCGGCGGCGATGGCCAGACAGTTGGCGCATTGGTCGCACGGCTCCGGCGTCGGACCGCTTTGCCCGTCCGTGCCGGTGCAGTTCAAAGCGCGGGCGATGATGCGCGCCGTGGTGGTCTTGCCGACGCCGCGCACGCCGGTGAGCATCCAGGCCTGCGCCAGCCGATTGGTGCGGATGGCGTTGGTCAACGTCCGCACCACTACGTCCTGGCCAATCAATTCCGTGAAGTTGCGCGGCCGGTATTTGCGCGCCAACACCCGATAGGCCGCGGCCGGCGCCGGCGCCAAGACGGGTTCAGCGGTTTCAGGTCCAACCAAATCAGGGAACAGCGCGCTCAATGGCCAGGCTCAATCCACACAAGCAATGGTTTAGGCAACGAGAATAAATGGCAGTATGCGGGGTGGGAGATTGGACAACGACCCATGGCCGAATTCGTTACGGTTGCTGCCTCTCGGCCCTGGCCGGATTGGCGAAGGCCATGTCCGCCGCCAACCTCCCGCCCGTCTTATAGCAGCACTCATGGGCGCGTGGGCAAAAATAATTGTGTCAAATTAACCTTTACGTGCCACTTTCGTTCGCGCCGTTATAGCCTTGGGCCACCAAGACTTATCAACAAGCTGCCAAGAATCATGTGGTTTGGTAATTTTGCGGCTTAATTGCTTCCCGCCACGGCGAAAAAACGCTATTTTCCTCAAATCATGCAGCGGCTATGGTCATTATGTCCACAGCCCCCCGGTCTAAGCGTAAGTGGACGCGGGCAAAACCCCAACGGTCAGGTTTCGGTTGATGATTTTGCCTTTTCTGTTGCCGGATACGAGTTTTACGCTGCTGGTGCAGGCGGAAGGCGCTTGGCTGTGGCACGCCGCGCATTGCCCGCAACCGCTTTTTGCCGCGACTCCCGCCGAGGCGCGTGATCTGGGACAAATTCTCCTCGCCAACCCGCGCAGTGGCGTGACGGTGGTGGCTGATGACGCCGGCCAGTCCATTCTTCTCGACAATATGCCGCTACTGAGCGGCCTCGACCGCCGCCAACTCATCGTCCGCCGCGTGCAGCAGCATTGCCCGGATAACCCGTTCGCCGCCTGCATCGCCGGCCAGCGTCAGGCGGAGACGGAGCGGCTGAGCATTCTGCATCTGCCGACCGGCAGCGCCACGGAAACCTGGCTGCAATGGCTCTCCGCTCTGCCCAACCCACCTGGCGGCACCATCATCAGCACGAAAATCGCCGCGCATTTGCTCTGGCGCCTGGCCGGCAATGATCTGGCGGCCTGGATGCATGGCTTCATCGTCACCGATCACGGCTTGCGGCATACGGTGCTGCATGACGGCCAGCCGGTCTTGACCCAGATGCTGCCCTTGGCCGACCAATCAGCGCCCACCATCGCCTCCGCCATCCAGCAGGCCACGCAGGCGGCGCACAACTACCTCGCCCGCCATGGCTGGCGTGAGGATGCGAGCGAACAGGTGGTCGGCATCGTGGCGCCGGCGGTTCTGGACGCGGTCAAGAAAGTGCTGCCGCCAGCCTATCTGATGCTCACACCGACCGAAGTCGGGCGCTGGCTGCATTGCCGCCGCGACACCGGCGACTGGAAGCAGCTTTATGCCGTGGCGGCGCAGCAGTTCCGCAGCGCCTTGCAGCCATTAGTACTACCGCAGGAAGCACAAGTTTTGCGCCATGGCCAAATTGCCGCGTTCGGCAAGGTCGCCGCCATGTTTATTCTGCTGTCCGGCGGGCTGCTCACCGGCTATCGCGGCTGGGAATATGCCGTCGCACGCCAAGGATTAATGGTCGCGCAGGCCGAACATAAGAGCATCAATCAAGCCATGGCGGATAGCCGCGCCGCGATGGGCGATGTCGCCAAAGCCCGCACCCGTCTGCGCCAAGCCAAGCTGATGCAAACCGATATGGCCAGCCCGACACCGTGGCCGCTGCTCATCGCCCTTGACAACAGCATGGGGCAACGAATGCGGCTCAACGAACTGCAATGGGAAGCCGGCAACAGCCAGGTGCCGCCGCGCGCCTTGATGAAACTGCGCCTGCTGTCACCGGAAGATGACAAAGATTCCATGCAGCAGGAAGCGGTGCGCCTATACTACGAGTTCGCCAAGGATTTGCGCGAGAAGCTGCCCGGCGCGAAGCTACGCACTCTGCGCACGCCCTATGGGCTGGACAATAACCAGCGCTTCGCCGACGCCGCAATGCTGCAAACGGTGGCCACGCGCGAAGCCACCGCCGAGTTGGAAGTGGTGCTGCCATGACCGGATTGACGCGGCATCGCTCCTGGATCGTCACCGGCGTGGTCGGCTTGCTGCTCCTTGCTATTGTCACACCCGCTTTGACGGCTTGGCGCGACGCAGCCATGGCGGCGCAAGCGCGGCTGGGCGTTGCCAACGCCGTGGCCTTGCGTGAGGCGCGCGCCTTGAAGAATGATCTGCGCGAAGAAGCCGATTTGCGCCGCGCCATCGGCGAAAAAGCCTATCAAGCGCTGTTCACGCCGCCGCCGCGCGCCCAGCTGGTGGAAGCCTTTCGCAAAATCGGGTACCAAACCGGTTTGCACGACTTCACGCTGGAGATGAGCGAAGCCGAAAAACTGCCCGCCGATGGAGCGGGACAACAGCCCGGCGACGAACTGCTGACTACCCGGCTCACCATCAAGGCAGGTGCGGTCAATGACCAAAGCCTCTTCAGCTTCACCCAACAGGCTTTGGAAAGCCTGCCCGGTTATGTCAAGCTGGACAATCTGACGCTGCGCCGCCGCAGCGCCACGAAAGTGACCGAACCTCCGATTATCGAAGCCGAGTTGAAAATGCGCTGGTTCGCGCTGCAAGACCCGCTGCAATTCGCCCGTCAGCAACCATGACGACGCGGCTAGCCACTGCTTTACTGGCCAGCTTGCTGCTATGGAGCACTGCCGCGCCCGCGGAACTGGACGCCTTGCCGCGCTCTTTGTTTCTCACGCCGCAAGAATTGGCGGCGCAGCCGGGCGCGGCGCATGGGGCAACCCGTCTGGATGCCCTGGTTTATTATGGCCCCGGCAACTGGAAGCTATGGCTCAACGGCCAGGAAGTCACGCCCGGCACGGTCATGCCGCGCCATACCGTGATGAGTGTCACTGCCACGCTGGTTACTTTGCGTGAGCAATTGGGCGACCAGTCGCGTGTTTATTCCCTGGCTCCCAGCCAAAGCTATGATTGGGCAAGCCGCACCGTCAAAGGCCTGCCCTGATCATATTGCGGCGCCGGATAATTCCTCAAGCAGCGCGCGCGAATCGTTGCCGCAGACGTTCCGTCCAGGTCACGGGCGGCAGATGGGTGGCAGCGCAATCGGCCACGGCCGCCTGCATAGCCGCCAGGCTCACTTGCGGCTGCCGCCAGCCATACGCTGCTAGCATGGCCTTGTCCGCCAGAATATTGACCAATCGCGGCCATCCGCCGCTGCGTTGCGCCAGCAAATTGCGGGCGGCGGGCGCAAAGACCTCCATGCCGCGATAAGTCACGGCGCAGCGCTGCAAGCGAAAGCCAACATAAGTGCCAACCAAAGGCAGTGGCAGCGGCTCCGTGCTGAAGCCAAAACCAATCCGTTGCGCGATTTGCCGCAGCGTCTGTTGCGCCAGCAACGCATCCAACTCCGCCTGACCGAACAGCACAATCTGCAACAGCTTGTGCGCTTCCGTTTCGAGATTCGAGAGCAGACGCACCAGCTCCAACCCGGGGGCGCCCAAAGCCTGCGCTTCATCCACCACCAGCACGTTGCGGCGCCCCGCGGCATGGGCTTGCAATAAAAATTCGCGCAATTCACGGTATGGTTCTTGATGATCCGCGGGATTCAGACCGAACTCACGCGCCACGATCAGCGGCAGATGTTTGGCTTCCGCGACCGGCGCGTTCAAATAGGCCGTGGCACAACCCAGTGCCTGCAAGCGTTCCAGCAACAACCGACACAACATCGTCTTGCCGCTACCGACAGCGCCGCTGACCTTCAAAATCCCATCGCCGCGCAGCAGCGCGAATTCCAGCCCAGCCAGAACGGCTTGCGGCTGATCCCAAGGAAAAAACAGTTCTGGATTGGGCGTCAAAGCAAAAGGCTGTTCGCGCAGGCCGAAGAAATCAAGGATCGGCGCAGCCGGATTCATTCGGCGCCATTCGCCAGATAGTCAATCCGCGCCTTGACCGCCGACATGGACATGGGCAGCGTGGCCTTCCAGCCTGTGCGGCTATAGGCCTCCAGCGCCTGCTGATACAGCGCCAAGGCCTGCCGCCCGTCGCCACGCTTGTCAGCGATGATCGCCAGATTGAGCCGATGCGCTGGATTGTTTTTATCCAGCGCCCAAGCCTGTTCCTGATTGCTTTGCGCCGCGCCTAGATCGCCAGCCACGGTATCCACCACCGCCAGTGCGGACAGTGCCGGCGCATAATCGGGGTTGCGCAGCAGCACATCCGTCAAAACTGCGCGCGCGGCCGGCGCGTTCAACGGCGTGAGCGCCTGGCCATAGGCCGTGGCAATGGCATTGTCCTTGGGGTATTTGTTGTACAAGTGCCGCCATTGCGCCAGCGCCACCGCGCCGGCGCCCATGCGCTGCAACGCCGTGGCCTTGCCGACCAGCGCCGCTTTGTCGTTGGGGCGGCGGGCCAGCACGACTTCGTAAGCCGCCAACGCTTTGACCGGATCATCCTGCAGCTGTTGCGCCACGGCGCTCTCGGCGCGCGCGAACGCCACCTCCGGCGCGCCGGCGTGCACGGAAATTTCCGCTTTCGCCTGCCGCGCCGTTTGGTTCTCAGACGGCTGCACATAAGGCTTGATCTGGCTGGCTATGGCGTTGACGACAGGCTGCGGCAGCTGCGCCTGCACCTGACTGACGGTAACCGGGCGCGCATCCGCGACCTCGCCATTGCCGTCAGGCGAACCATTGATGGCGATGCCGTTGCTGATGTCCGGCGCCGGTTCATTGCTGGCGGTTTCCAGCGCCGTTGCCGGCGCTGCGGTGGCGGACTCAGTTTCCACCACGATCGGCACCGGCGCGGCCATCAGATTATCGCGGCTGAGATAGCGCGTATCGGTATAATCACGCGGCGGCGCCGCCGCCTGCTGCGCCAGCATGATGCCGACAATGACCACGCCCCCCATCATGCCGATGAACAGCACGGTTGCCAGCCCCAGCCAGCTGCTGCGCGCCGGCGCCACGGCCACGCGTGCGACAGGCCGCACCGCCGGCTGCTGGGCCGCCACGGCGGCACGATGTTCCTGGGCGGCTTGGTTGAGAGCAGCGAAGAGCAGACTCATGGCGCACACCTCATCCTATCAATGCCCGGCGGCGGCTTCAGCTCGGGCATCCAGCACGAAATTCTGCCCGCAATAGGGGCAGTCCAGACTGCCCGCGGCGGGAATGGTCAGAAACACCCTGGGATGCCCCCCGGCACCCGCGCCGCCGTCACAGGCAACGCGACGCGTGGTCACGACGATGCGCTCATCCGATTGCTGCATCATGCGGCAGGCACCAAGGCTGAAGGTCAAGGAACGTCGAATTACGGAATTTTGCAGACGGCTTAGGCTTCGATGCATTAACCCTAATGCAAAAATTTCAGGAACGCAACCAGCTAATGTGACGCATGAACTGGCGACATGAATAGCATGAATTCATTGTAGTCAAACGCAACTGTTCAAAGACTCTCCGGTGAGCATGATGCAACGAACAAATACGAATGGCGCGACCCATGAGAGTCGCGCCAACACTTCGTGCACCCTATGATCGCAGCAGGCTGTTACCTCGGCGCGGCGGCGGGCACTTTGCAGGAATCCGGCGAATAGAGGCAGGTGGCGTAAACGACGAATTTGCTGTTCCAATAAACCGCAGGGCATTGCGGACCGGGCTGCGGAATTTGCGCCGCTGACATCGCCAGTTGCGCGAAAGTCTTGTCGTCGAGCGCGACTTCCGAACGCTTGCCGCCTTCGCCTGGGACGGAAGCGATAATCTTACCCTTGTCCATCCGCACGGCATGAACAGCCGACTCGCGATAGGCCTTCAGCATGTCCTCCGGCTTCAATTTACAGAGGGTGGCGCCGTCCTTGGCGTCCTGCTGCAAGGTGGCTGGCTCGCGCGCCGCGGTTTGCGCCATGGCGGTGCCGGCCGCCACGAATAAAGCGAGCATTCCTGCACCGGCACGTTTTGCAAAATCAGACATAATCTAACACTCCTCTGCTTCTCAAGTTTGGCGCTAAGCGCCGTGGGTTATCATTACCGCGGCGCTGCTGCCATGCTGGTGGAGACTGCGCTGTAAGCGCTCGTCGCGTTGACGATGAATTTGCTGTTCCAAAAATTCGTCGGGCAAGTCGGCCCAGGCGTCGGAATGATAGCGGCCGCCATCGCCAGATTGGCGAAAGTCCGTTCATCCAGCGCCGTTTCGGTGCGCTGCCCAGCGCCATTAGGCACGGAAGCGATGATGCGGTCATTCGCAGCATCGAAGCGCACAACATGCACGGCGCTTTCGCGATAGACGCGCGTCATCTCCTCGGCGCTCACGCGGCACACTTGCGCGCCTTCCTGCGCCTGGGTTCGCAGCGTCTCCGCATCCTGTGCCATGGCTGCGCCGGCGGCCGCAAATAGCGCCAAAGCGCCGGCACCGGCTCGTTGCAACATCTTTGCCATCGGCTACTCCTGGTTAAAGCGATGGCAGCACTATAATCCCTGAAGCCAAGGCTGTGCAGAGTGATTATAATACAATAATAGTTTCAGGCGGCGAGCAGCGTACCAATTTGCTGTGGTGCGGTAAGCGCGATGGTTAACGCATCGGCTTGATGCCCATCAATAATCGCGATGCCGCCCACGCCTGCCACCAACGCCGCCAGAGCGCTTTCCACCTTGGGAATCATGCCGCCGGCAATCACACCCTGTGCGATGAGATCAGCAGCCAGCGCCGGCGTAAGGCGCGCGATGGGCTGTTTGTCCGCCCCCCACACGCCCATGACATTCGTGGCCAATATCAGCCGCTCCGCCCGCAAGCCCGCCGCGACCGCCAGCGCATAATCATCTGCATTGATATTATAGCTCAGCCCATCCAGCCCATGCCCGACCGAATTGAGCAGCACCACGGCGCCGGACTGCAGCCATTCCTGCAGCATATCCGCCTCCACCAGCGCCGGCTTGCCGGTGCGGTCGCCGTCTTCGTGCAGCGGTTGCGCGATCACAGGGGTCTGGGACGGTATCATCGCTTTACAGTCGGCGAACTGCAGCGCCTCAGCGACACTCAGACTGATAATCCGCATGGTGCGCGCCACCACATCCATGCTGGCGGCGTCGGTCAGCCGGCGCCCGTCAGCGCCTTTGACAGGCGCGATGCCGGCGGCGCGCAACGCCGCGTCAATCTGCGGCCCGCCGCCATGCACCAGCACGATGCCGATGCCGGCGCTCTGCAATTGGCGCAATTGCGCTGCCACATTGGGCAAGAAGCGCGAGTCTTCAGCGATGGAATTGCCGCCGATCTTGACCACAACGGTCTTGCCAGCAAAAGCGGAGAGGTTGGTCATGCGTCGCTCGTTCTGAAAATGGTGCGTGTTTTACCGTTTCATAGCAGGCTTTTCACCGCTAGAATACCGGTCAAAGTGAGGTCATGATGCAGAAACTGAACATCGCCATCCTGGGCGCCAGCGGTTATACGGGCGCGGAATTGCTGCGGATGCTGCTGCCGCATCCGCAAACGCGGCTTGCCGCATTGACAGCGGAGAAGAACGCCGGCCAGCCGCTGGCCGCCGTCTTGCCGCATTTGCGCGGCCATGATTTGCCCGATCTTTGCAAAATTGACGCCGTGGATTTCAGCAAGATTGATGTTGCGTTTTGCGCCCTGCCCCACGGCACGACGCAGGAGGTGGTGGACGCACTGCCGCGCAACCTGAAAATCATTGACCTCTCGGCGGATTTCCGCCTCGCCGATCTTGCCGCCTATGCCACCTGGTATGGCCACGTGCATCGCGCGCCAGCTTTGCAGTTAGAAGCCGTCTATGGCCTGACGGAAATCAACCGCGCCGCCATCGCGCGCGCGCGTCTCATCGCCAATCCCGGCTGTTACCCCACGGCGTCGCAACTGCCACTCATTCCCCTGCTGCGCGCCGGCTTGATCGCGCCGGATGACATCATCATTGACGCCAAATCCGGTGTCAGCGGCGCCGGTCGTGAATTGAAGCAGGGTAATCTGTATTGCGAAACGGCGGAGGGGATGCAGGCCTATGGCGTCGCCGGCCACCGCCACGCGCCAGAGATTGAGGCCGGCTTGAGCGCGGCGGCAGGCAAAAACATTATCGTCAATTTCACGCCGCATCTGGCGCCGATGAGCCGAGGCATTTTCGCCAGCCTCTATGTCCGCTTACGCCAAGGCGCCACGGCGCAGAACATCCGTGATTGCTGGCAGCAAGCCTATGGCGCGGAACTGTTTATTCAAATCTTGCCGGAAGGCCAGTGGCCTAGCACCCGCCAAGTGCGCGGCACGAATCTATGTCAGCTGGCCGTGGCGGCTGACCGCGTACCGGGGCGCGCCATTATTCTTTCAACCATTGATAATCTAGTGAAAGGCGCCGCCGGCCAGGCGGTACAGAACATGAACCTAATCTGCGGCCTGCCGGAAACCACCGGCCTGACGCAGACGGCGCTGTTTCCGTAGCACAGCGAGCCTCTCTCGACGCCCAAGCGCCGAGAGAGGCTCGGCTCTTGTCAGCGTTATGCCGCCTTCGACTGCATCATCTGCTGCATGATGTCTTGTGCAGCCTTAGGGAATTTGGCTGTATCATAAAACATTTCTTCGGATTTGATCTTGCCATCTCCAATTTGAGCGATTGAACACATCCGAATCCTAAAGGCCACGGGCGCCGTACTCACCCAATCAAACGTCTGAGCAACGCGATTACCTTCTGCCATAATGCTGATATTTTCACTGTGGCAAGCAAAAGGACACGCCTGCATGAAGCCCAGAACCTCTTCAGGGCTGTTCATCTCCATCATAGGGCCTTTAAATTTATATTGCGGATGCAGCAGGGTTTTTGCGCTCGCAGTATCCTTTGCTTCAAAGGCCTGGTTCATGCGCTTGACGATGTCTACTGGACTGGTCATGCTGCTGTCACCTGGTTACAGGTGGGCTTGTTCTTATGATGTTGGCCATAGACAGGTAGCATAGCAACTTGCATTTTGCAAGTTGTTGGGCGGCGCAGAAATTGTTATGAAAATCACTCGCAAAAACGCAAATCGTCAAAACACGTCGCGTTCGTCATGCCCAATCGCTGCAACGCTGGATGTTATTGGCGACAAATGGTCACTGCTGATCATACGCGACATGCTGCTACTGAACAAACATGAATACAGCGAGTTTCTGCAAGGATCAGAGGGAATCGCCACCAACATTCTGGCGGCTCGGTTAAAAAAGCTACAAACGCTCGGCATTATTAATGTGCTAACTCCAGCGACTGGCAAAACCAGAAAATTGTATTATCTCACACCGTCTGGCAAAGATTTATTGTCCTTGTTAATTCCAATGATTGTTTGGGGCGGCACTCATATCCCTCCGATTGGTATGCCGCAGGAAAAATTTCTGTTCGTAAAAAACCAATCAAAGAAATTTGCGGCGGCTATTCGCAAACAGCTTACCGCATGGGAAGAAGCTAACTTATCCTGAACTATAAACCACGGTGTTAAATCAACCCGCCAGCTTTTCCAGTTCTTCGGCTGCGATGTCATAATTGCCATAAACGGTCTGGACATCGTCATTATCGTCCAGCGTCTCGATGAGCTTCAGCAGCGCCGCCGCCGCGTCGCCAGTGATGGGCGTCTGCATGTTGGGTAGCCAGGCCAGCTTGGCCGATTGCGCTTCGCCGAACTTGCTTTCCAGCGCGGCGCGCGCCGCGCCGAAATCTTCCACGCTGGTGGTGACGCTATGCGTCTCGGTGTCCGACTCCACATTGTCGCCGCCGGCTTCGATGACCGCTTCCAGCATGGCGTCGGCGCTGGCCACCTTGGCAGCAAACACAATCTGCCCGCAGCGCGTGAACATGAAGCTCACAGAATTGGTCTCTCCCAACGCGCCGCCATTTTTGCCGAAGGCGGTGCGAATTTCCGCCGCCGTGCGGTTGCGGTTGTCGGTCAGCGCCTCGACAATCAGCGCCACGCCGCCCGGCCCATAGCCTTCATAGCGCACTTCTTCGTAATTCGCGGCATCAGCGCCGCCCGGCTGGCCGGCCTTGATGGCGCGCTCGATGCGCTCACGCGGCATATTGTTGGCGCGCGCTTCCGCCATGGCGGCGCGCAGGCGCGGGTTAGCGGCCGGATCAGGTAGGCCGCTCTTGGCCGCCACCGTGATTTCGCGGGCGATTTTGTTGAAAATCTTGCCCCGCGTGGCGTCCTGCCGACCCTTGCGGTGCATGATGTTCTTGAACTGGGAATGTCCGGCCATGGTTAATGTCTGTTTGAATGTGTGATGTGTGCCAGACATACCGAATCCCGCTGGCCTTGTCACCTCCATGAAACTATTGCCATCGGCTCCTATGCGCTAACCTATCGTCAACTGGAGCCTGCATGAAAAATCACCGCCCCGCCCCGCAACCTATTCACCAACCGTGCAACTGGCTGGAACTTGCCAGCATGGAGCGGCAAAAAATGGCCTATTTCGCCGCCGCCAAAGAACGCGCCGGTGAATATGCCGCCACAATAACCAGCCAGAGCGCCAGCGACCAAGTCAGGCGCCAACATCTCATTGCCTTGCATGACGAACGCTTAGTGCTGCAGAACATTGCGCGCACGACGTATCTTGGTGCACTTGGCGCTCATGTTGAGCAGCGTGGCGGCAGTTTCGCGCCTGACCAAGTGTCGCGCCGCTCAGCCGAAGCAGCACTAGCAGGACACGTTATCGGTCAATTTATCACCGCTGCCCAGTTGCTCACGAGCATTGACAGCCTGCGTCGCACTGGCCTGGCCATGACCGCCAAACCGCTGGAGCAACAAGCCGCACGTACCCTTAACCGGGGCTATACTGCGCTGCGATTGCAGCAGGCTTTGCACCAGCAGGATGTTCAGCACCGGCTGCATGACACCGTATATGCCCCGCCCCTGCCGACAACGATCATGAATGTCGTCATCCAGGAAGTGCCGGCTTTGGTCATGCCCTACCGCGTCGCCATCATGCGGCAGCTCTTGCCGCTAACGCCTGGGCGCAATTAAGCCATCAGCTTCAAAACGGCTTCACGATGACCAGAATGACAATGCCGATGAGCAGCACCGTCGGCATCTCGTTCATAATGCGATAAAATTTCGCGCTATGGTGGTTGGCGTCGGCGGCGAATGCCTTGCGCCAGCGCGCCAACGCGCCGTGCAGCGCGGTCATCACCAGCACTAATCCCAGCTTAGCGTGCATCCAGGGCAGGCTGAGGAGCGCTGGATTAAGATACAGCATCCAGCCGCCGAACAGAAAAGCCGCGATCATCGCCGGATTGATGATGGCGCGCAGCAGCCGGCGCTCCATCACCTTCAGTGTTTCCGAAAGTTCGCCACCCTTCGCCGCCGTCGCGTGATAGACGAACAAGCGCGGCAGATAAAGCATCCCCGCCATCCAGGCCATGACGGCAATGACATGCAAGGCCTTGACCCACTCATACATCTCAACCTCCTTTGCCGCGCGGCTGTTTA
>CAZBSB010000008.1:18197-22462 GCA_964494535.1 uncultured Rhodospirillales bacterium | reverse complement strand
TTACCAGCTCGACGCCCGGCACGATCACCAACACGGCGACCAGCGCCGTTTCGAACGCGATTTGGCTGACCTGCTCGCCTTCATAGGCGCTGACGAACTGCACGACTTGCGTATGCTGGGGAATGGCGTTGCGAATGGCCTGGTGCAGCGCGATCAGCTGTCCCGGTGGCATGGTCAGCGCCAGCTTGATGGCGACGGTGGGCAGCGAGAGCAGGCCGTGCGTATCGAAGACCAGGCTCTGCGCATGATCCAGCGTCGTCATCAGCGTGTTGGTGCGGTTGCCGATATGGGGTTGCGGCTGCATTTGCGGCTGCGGCTGGTTCATGGCTCAACTCCCCGGATTGGTCTTGAAGAAACTGGCCATGACCGGCAGCTGCAAACGGTTGGCCAACTGCGCCGGCGTACTGAAACGGTCATCCGCCGTTTCCGTCAGCACCGCCGCGGCCACGCCCAGCAACACGCCGGCCATCAGGGCAATCAGCACAATCACGGCGCGGCGCGGCCGGGCAGGACGCGTGGGCAGCACCGGCGTGTCCAGCACGGTGATGCGCGTCATTTTCTGCTCGTTCATGATTTGGTTGACGCGCGCGGCTTCGCTGCGCTCCACATAGTTTTTGTAGGAAGCCTCGTCCAATTCCACCTGTCGCTCAAGATCATTATGCTTGGCGCGCAGGCCTTCCAGCTTCTCGATGCGCTTTTTGATCCGCACGATTTCACCGGACACCATATTGTCATTCTCTTCCGCCGTGGCGTTGGTCAGGTCGCGCTGCCGCAGGCTATAGAGCGCGCGCGCTTTGGCGATGCTTTGGCGAATCTGGCGCACGGCCGGGCTATCCGGCTGGTATTTTGCCAACAGCTCAGCTTCTTCCGCTTCCAAATCCTCTACCCGCTCCTTGGCCTTGTCCACGGCGTTGAGCGCGATGTTGCCGGCGTCCTTCTTCTGCTCCAGCAACCGCTCCAACTCTTCGTCAATGGAGGAGAAGCCGCCCTCTTCCTTGAATTTCTGCAGCGCCTTTTGCGATTGATGCAACCGTTCCTGCGACAGCTTCACCTGCTCGGCCAGAAATTCCGTCTGCTGTTTGTTGTAAACGTCGGACTCGCGATGGATGAATTGCTCGAAAAGGCGCGTCAGAAAATCGGTCGCCAATTTGGGGTCGGTGTTGAACAGATGCACGTCAATGACGTCGCTGTTGTAGACCACATTGACGCTCAGACTGTCGCGCAGCAGCTTGTCGGTGGCGACTTCCAGCGCGCTGTCGCCTGGCCGCATCTCTTTTTCCAGGTCGGGATACATTTTCAACGGCTGGAAGTCATTGATGAGGCCGCGGATGAGATCGCGGCTTTGTAGGATTTGCATGTAAGAGGTCAACAATTCGCGCCGGTCGGCGGCGGAGATTTCGGTGGGGCCGCCTTTGACCTCGGCAATTTCCGGTTGCGCCGAGCGGCCAAATTTCACCAACAGGCTGCCGGAACTTTCATATTCTTTCGTGACGGTTAAAGCATAGACGAGGCCTGACAGCAGGCAGACCAGAAAGAGGCCAATCAGCTTGAACTTGTGGCGAAAGAAAGTGGCCAACAGCCCGCGTGATGTGAACTCAATCTGCATTGTTCTGTTCCTTTATGACGATTCGCCAGCGGGCATTCGCTCTGCGCCACGGCTTGAATGCTGCATCCTCGGTCAAGACCGCCACCTGCCGTAGTCCGATGGCGTCATTGGGCGGCCACACGCCGAGTTGCTGAATGATTCATGACCGCGCCAATAAATCAAACAGTTGAGCCAGCTTCAGCAACCAATTGTATGCAAACAATTTTCTGTGTGATGAATAGGCGATAATGTGTCGCAGCGCAACAAATTTCGTATAGTTTCATGCCGCGAAAGCATGGCCAGCGCTGGGGATTATAGTTAAGCTTTATCGCTCGCTGTGGCGCCGCCAGCGTTGTCTGCCGGCACCTGAATTTCCTGAATAGAACGATACATCAGGAACATAAGTACCAGCTGTGCCAAGGCTTGGCAGATGCTATAGGCCAGCAAGGCCTGCAAGGCCGTCCAGCTCATGATTGGCCCTATGAGCAAGGCGCCACTGACGGCGATAAGTCGTCCGACTTCCCAGGCCGCCGACAAGCCCTGCCGCTCCAGCAGATGTAGCGTGTGGATGAGGGCATGATTAACCAGCTGCGGCAGCAGCGCGATGCTCAAGACATTCAAATAAGGCACGGCGGCCGCCCATTCAGCGCCAAAAACGAAAGGAAACAGCCAGTCGGCCAACAGATTAACAATCGTCAGCCACAGAGTGACGATGACGGTCTGCTGCTTCAGCAGCTGCAAAAACCGGCGCTTGATGGCGGCGGCATCCGTCGCCAGGTTTTTGGACACTTCGCCCATATAGACTTGCAGGATTGAGGTGCTGATCATCAGCAGCGGCCGGCCGATGATGCGATCAGTCAAGAACACATAGCCGGCGGAGGCGCTGTCATACAGCACCGGCAAAGCCATGGCGGGCAGGGCGCCGCTGCCGAAGGCATTGACCAGGCCGGACCAGCTGGAAAGCAACGGAAATTTGCGGTAACGCGTAGCTACGGCGCCCATGGCGCGCCAGCTGATACCGCGCAAACTCTCGATTTTCTTGATGACCAGGCGCCAGAACAACTGCGTGATGCCCATGGTCTGGCCGATGATGAAGCCGATGATCAAACCGGTCGTGCCCCAATGCGCCAAGCCCATGAGAATCTGGCTCAAAGGCCCGGCAGCGCCCTGATAAATCTTGGTCTTGGCCACGGTGTTGAAATCGTTATGCAGGGTGGCGATATTGACCAAGACCTGATAGGCGCCAATGCCGAAGAAACCGACGGGCAGTAGGAAGCGGAATGGCTCCATGGCGCCTAAACTCGCCCAGGCGAAGCGATCCGGCGTGAAATAGAGCAAGGCCAAAGTCATGATGCCGGTGGTCAAGACCAGCATCAGGCCGCATAGAGCGATGACGTTGGCGGAATCCCGCTCCTCGCGGGCGAGCGTAATCGCCATATCATAGCGCAGGCAGGCCACCACCGCGGCGACAAACACAGCCGAGGTAAAGGCGCCGGACAGTCCGAACATTTCCGGCGTATAAAGCCGGGTTAATATGGGCGCGGCCACCAGCGGCCCAATTTGCCCGATGGCGGTGCCCAGGAACATGATCAACACGTTGCGGCCGAAGCTGCCATGCTTCAGCTTGCCGCGCAATTTACCCAGCTTTTGCCTGAACTTATCGGCCAACACCACCAACTCCTGCCTTAACCATGTTGTCGGCGCAAAACCGGCAGCCCAATGCGTTAACATCTTTTCTAAGCGCCCAGGCACAGGGCAGGCCATAGCACTGCCCGAAATATTGTGCAACGCGAAGAGGTTTATTGTTTTCGCAGTCAACCGCATGATAGAAGGGCGCGCCAAGGCAGAAAAATATGCTATAGCAAGCGTCTGGGCATAAAACATAACCCATAAACTTAGAGATTGTGACGCATGGGCGATAATACCAGCCACGCCGGTCAGAACTATGACGTAACGGTCATTTTATGCACCTTAAACCGCAGTGCTTTGTTGATGTCAGCCTTGCAAAAAGTGGGCGCCGTCATTCGCGGCAATGCGCCGGCCAAAGTGGAACTCTTGGTGGTGGATAACGGCTCCACCGATGCGACGCCGGTCGTGATTGAACAGTTCATCGCCGAAAACCCGGACATCAACGTGCGCACAGTGCATGAGCCCAAGCGCGGCCTGGCTACGGCGCGCAACGCTGGCATGAAGCACGGGCAGGGGCGCATCCTGATGTTCTGCGATGACGATGCGGAACTGGCGTCGGATTTCTTCACCGTGCTGCTGCGCTTGTTTGCCAAAGACACCGCACCCGTGATGCGCGGCGGGCGAGTGCTGTTGGGCAATCCCGACGATCTCCCCTACACGATCAAGACCGAAACCGAGCCGGCGGTTTATAACGGGCGCTATCCGGGCGGCTTCATTCATGGCTGTTGCATGGCTTTCAGCCGCAAGATTTATGAACGCCTCGGGCCGATGGATGATCGCTTCAGCAACAGCGCGGCTTTTCCATCCGCCGATGAGAGCGATTACATCCACCGCGCCTACAAAGCCGGTTTTCAGGTGCGGTTCTGTCCGGAAATGTTCGTTTACCATTTCCATGGCCGCCGCGACCCCGCCGATATCCGGCGCCTGTTCGAACGCTATATGATCGGCGACGGCGCGCTCTTCGCCAAGCACTGGAACAATGGTCTCTTGC
>CAZBSB010000008.1:14845-18187 GCA_964494535.1 uncultured Rhodospirillales bacterium | reverse complement strand
TCATCGGTAATATCTTTCACGCCTTGCGGAGTCTGGTGATGGAGGTTAAGCCGTTTGACCCCGCCATGGGCTTCACCTATCGCGACGCCGCGCTCGGCAATCTGCGCGGCTTTCTGCTGTATTGGCGGAAAGGCTAACCCAGCATGGAACGGCTGCTCGCCTGGTGCCTCGGCTTCTACTTCACCGCTTATGCGTTTGAAGGGCCGGTGCGCTATGGGTTGAACCTGGCGGGCGCGGACTCCTTCATCTTCGTGCGTGACCTGGCGCTGCTAGTGCCGGTGATTTTCATCGGCATCCGCCAGTTCTGGCAGCGCAAGCTGCATCCGGCCTATCTGGTCTATCTGTTCGTCGTGATGTTGCATGGCCTGGTGCTGATGCTGAATATCGGCGTCATGGCCGCCGTGATCTACGGGGCGAAGATGCTGCTGACCATGCTGGTGGGCGCCGTGCTGGCGCCCGCCATTCTCAAGCCGGGCAAGCCGCTGCTGATTTGCCTGGGCGTACTGTGGGTCAGCATCGTTGTTGGCGTGGTGCTGGACAAATATGTCATGAGCTTTCCGTGGGTCGGTCTGTCCACCACCATTGGCGATGTGAAGGTGGATATCAGCCGCGACTGGGACATGGAGGGCGAAGCCAAACGCGCCGGCGGCTTTCTGCGCTCTTCCATCCACGCCGCCACCGGAGCACCGTTGTTCGCGCTGCTGCTGCTGTTCCATCTCAAGCACAAATTGGCGAAGCTGATCATCGCGGTGGCCACTGCCTATGTCATTTATCTGACCACGCAAAAAGGCGCGCTGTTGGCTTATCTGGCCGTCGTCGCGGCCGTGGTCGTCATGCCGTTCCGACCCATCCCGGCGCTACGCCTGGGCTTGCTGTTCTTCACGTTGGTGGCGGTGTTGCTGCCAGTCATTCTCCCGGGCTATCACATGCCGGACGCTTCCGCCGGCAGCTTCAACAACATGTCCTTCAACATGCGCGTCGAAATGATGTGGCCGCGCGCGTGGGAATGGGTTGACAAGCGCGGCACCTTCCCCTTCGGGGTCGGGCTGGGCGGCATTTCCGGCGCGCAATTGCTGTATGCCAAGGAATGGTTCAACGCTGCCGACAATATCTTTGTCTTCATGTATGCCAGCTTCGGCGTCATGAGCCTGGTGTATCTGGGTATGATGTTGTGGAGCGCGTTCCGCTTGCCCAGCGCCGGCACGCGGTCGGACGCCCACGCCGTCGGTATCTTACTTTTCACCATGGCTTATGGCGTGGCGCTCTCCATGCTGGAAGACCAGATGGCGTCTTTGTTCCTGGGCGCCGCGCTATGCTGGGTTGGGTATGAAAGCAAGCGCCTGCGGCTGCCGGATCATAGCCTCGCCGATATTGAAGCGAAATTGAAGCCGTCGGCCTCCCTTGCGGTAACGCGCCATGAATCATAACAACTTCAGCCTGTTGCGCCTGACGCTGGCACTGATGGTGGTGCTGGGGCACTTCAAAACCTTGCCAGGCAACTACACCGCCGCTACAGGTCTGTTCGGCTATGCCGATTTTGCCGTGGATGCTTTCTTTGTCGTGAGCGGTTATCTGGTCACTGCCAGTCTGGACAAGCAGCCGCAAACCTTGCCCTTCTATATTCGGCGCTTCTTCCGCGTCTATCCGCTCTATATCGTGGTCGTCATCGCCCAGGCTCTGGCCATGCTGGCGCTGTTGCCTGGCGGCTTGTCTGAACATTTCTCCAGCGCCGTGCGCTACCTCGCGGTCAATGCCGTCTTCGCCAATTTCCTGCAATATGACATCGGCGGGTTGCTGCAGCCGCTGCACAATCCCGGCATCAATCCCAGCCTGTGGACGCTGAAGATCGAGGTCGGGTTTTATCTCATCCTGCCGCTGCTCTGGTGGGCATGGCGGCGCTTCGGCGTGGTCATTCTCGTGGCGGCCTATGCCGCCAGCGCCGCGCTGGCGCTCTATGCCGCTCATCACGGCATGGAATCCTTCGCCAAGCAGCTGCCCTGCCAGTTGCGTTATTTTATCATCGGCATCGCCTGCTACCTCTATGGCTCGAAGCTGCGCTTGGCGCCGCTGCCGCTCTGGGCATTGACCATCGGCCTGTTCGCCCTGTGCAGTTTCCGGCATGAATTGCCGCTTTACCGCCTGTATTATCCTATTGCCACCGGTTTGCTGGTCTATCTCGTGGCCGTGCGGCTGCCGGCGCTGCCGCTGCGTTTCGATATTTCTTATGGGGTCTATTTGTTCCACGCGCCATTGCTTCAGTTTGCGCTGCTGCTTGGCTGGTTCGCCGACAGTCCGCTGTTTCTGGTCTGTCTGCTGTCAATCGTCATCATTGCGGCCTTTGTCGCGGAATGGCTGATCGAGAAGCCGGGCATCGCGTTGGGCAAAAAACTCATCAAGCTGCTGGAACAGAAATGGCCGCCGGCTGCCAAAGCGCAGGAGCCGCAGCCATGACGGACATGCCGCTCCGCACCGTCGTGGTGTTGAATGATTACTGCCATGTGCAGGGCGGCGCCAGCCGCGTGGCGGTGGACGAAGCCGTGGCGCTGGCCAGCCAGGGGCTGGATGTCATTTTTCTCGGTGCGGTCGCGCCGGTGTGTGATGAGCTGCGCGAGGCGCCGCTGAGGGTCATTTGCCTGGAGCAGCCGGAACTGCTGAATGTTGGCAAAAATCCTGGCGTTATGTTGCAAGGGCTATGGAATACCACGGCGCGGCAGCGCATGGCGGAGCTGCTGCGCGGGCTTGATCCGCGCACCACTATCGTGCATCTGCATGGCTATACCAAGGCGCTGACCACCAGCCCGGTGCGCGCCGCCACGGATATGGGCTTCGCCGTCGTCTGCACGCTGCATGATTTTTACACGGCCTGCCCCAACGGCGCGTTCTTTGATTTCCAGCAACGCCAGGCTTGCCCGAAACGTGGCCTGTCGCTGGATTGCATCACCACCAATTGCGACAAGCGGCATTTTGTCCATAAATCCTATCGGGTGTTACGCAGCATCGCGCAGCGGGCGCTGGGGCATTTGCCCAGCGCGGTGAAGCATTATGTCACGCTGTCCGAGCAATCGGTGCAGTTGCTGCGCGCCTATCTGCCGGCCGACGCGCAATTTTATCCGCTGGAAAATATCAACGAGGTGCCGCAGGCGCCGCCGGTTGCGGTCGCGGCCAACAAAGCCATCGTCGCCGTCGGCCGGCTGGATGTGGAGAAGGGGGTGGAAACCCTGCTCGCTGCCTCGCGCCTGGCCGGCGTGCCGGTGACGTTTGTCGGCGACGGCCCGTTGCGCCCGCAGGTGGATGCCACGCCGCAATGCCGCGCCACCGGCTGGGTCAAGGCCGCGCAAGTCA
>CAZBSB010000008.1:0-14835 GCA_964494535.1 uncultured Rhodospirillales bacterium | reverse complement strand
CGCGCTGGAAGAGGCGCGCTGCCTGGTTTTCCCAAGCCTCTGGTATGAAACCTATGGCCTGGTGGTGACGGAGGCAGCGGCGCGTGGCGTGCCCGCCATTGTCAGCAGCATATCGGCAGCGTCCGAACGCGTGACAGACGGCGTGGAGGGCTGGCACTTTCCTGCCGGCGATGCAGACGCGCTGGCAAAGCTCTTGCGTCAGGCCATGGACAACACGGCGGTGCAGCGCGCCGGACAGGCGGCCTATGACCGCTTCTGGCGCGACCCACCGACGCGTGAACGCCACAGCCAGGGGCTGCTCAAAATTTATCGCGAAATATTGTCAAGCCGAAATATTTTAACTCATAACGCGGTGGCATCATGATAGTAGAAATCAAGCCTCTCACCTCCATCCGCGGCATCGCAGCGCTACTGGTGATGATTTATCATTTTCACCAAACGGATGCCGCGCCTTTCGCGCTCATGGGCAACCTCATAGACAAAGGCTATCTCTGGGTTGACCTGTTTTTCGTGTTGAGCGGGTTCGTGATGGCGCTGACCTATGGCGCGCTGTTCGCCACGGGTTTTGACCGGCGGCAATATTGGAATTTTCTCGGCAAGCGCATCGCTAGGGTTTACCCGCTGTATTTCGTGGTCACCATGGCCATCTCGGTTTATTCGCTGCTCATCTATGGCGGCTATAGCGGTACGCACCGCCCGGGCATCAATCTGGATCAGCCGATGCTGGCGCATGTCACCAATCTGTTCATGATTCACGCCTGGGGGTTCGGGAGCAGCATCGGCGGGCCGACCTGGTCCATCAGTACGGAATGGGCGGCTTATCTCTTGTTTCCTTGGTTGGCCTATCTGGCGCTTTATGCCAGCCGAAGCCTGGCGGCGTTGTTGGGGATGGCGGCGCTGGCGCTGCTGGTATATGTGGCGGTGACGCTGGAAACCGGTCAAACCGTGCGGAACGGCGCCATGGATATTTATCACTGCAAGGATTTCCTTGCCGTGATGCGCTGCTTGGCCGGCTTCATTTTCGGCCTGCTGGCCTATCGGCTCAAGGATCATGCCGTCCTCAAGCGCTGGCTGAGCAAGGATTGGTGCTGTCTGGCGCTGTTTGCGGCCTTGCTCGCCGCCATGGCTTTCAGCTTGCATGACTTGCTGATTTATCCGCTGCTGCCGCTCTTGGTTTTGTCGCTTTCTATGGTGCAGGGCGTCGCGGCGCGCTGTTTTTCCTGGGCGCCATTCCACCATCTCGGCGTCTTGTCCTACTCCATCTATCTCATCCACGCCCATGCTCTGGTGCTGCTGCAACAATTGCAGCTGCGGCTGGCCGGTATGCTGGGCGCCGATCTTGCCAACTGGGTGGCGGCCACCGTGACTTATGCGGCGGTGTTCGGGTGCGCGATTGGCAGTTACCTCGTGGTTGAGAAGCCCGGTCGGGTGATTTTGCGCCGCGTGCTGAGCGGCACGCAGGCCTTGCAGGAGAATGTTGCGCAGATGGTCGCGGCCGGCAGCGCAGCGGCCAAACAGACCGACCAAGAGACTACCCCGATTAAATTGTGACACGAGCAGCATAGGCAAGGCCATGAAGATATTTATGTATGACCATTTCCCCAATTATGGCGATGTGCTGAACAAGCATATCTGGCCGCTGTATTTCGACAAATATTTGCAGCGCCAGGACGATATCCTGATGTTCGGCATCGGTACGCTGCTGGGGCAGAAGATTGAGCATCAGGGGCGTATTTTCGTCTGCGGTTCCGGCTGCGGTTATGAACCTGACGTGCAAGTGGTGAAGAACTACAAGGTCTTTTTCGTGCGCGGCCCCAACAGCGCCAGCCTCCTAGGGCTGCCGCCAGACATGGCGATCACCGACCCGGCCATTCTGGTGGATGAGTGTTTTCCGCCTGCGCCGCGCCGTGACCGCGTGGTCTTCATGCCGCACTGGGAAACCTCGCGCAATCCGCTATGGCGGCGCATCTGCGGCATGGCGGGCATTGAGTATGTTGATCCGTTGGCCGATGTCGTGACCGTTTCCAACCAGTTGAGCAGCGCGAAACTGGTGATCGCCGAAGCGATGCATGGCGCGATTGTGGCCGACGCCTATCGCGTGCCGTGGATTCCCGTGTCCACCTCAGCGCGCATTAATCTGTTCAAATGGCATGATTGGGCAGCTTCGCTGAATCTCAAGCCGGATTTCTTCACGCTGGCGCCGCTCGGCATGTCGGATGTATTCCGCAGCCTGACCGGCGACGCCAAGACCGCCGATAAGTTGCGGCACGAGGTGGCGGGTAAGGCGGTCATTCCGCTTGCGGCCAAGGATAGCTTCAGCGCACGTGCCGTGCGAATGCTTAATCTGGCCTATAACAGTGTGCTGCCGCGCAAACTGCGCTACCGCATTGAACACAAATTGCTGTGGAAAGTCGGCCCCAAGATAGACACTTGGATGGACGAAGCCGCCTCGCGCGGCCGGCGTTTCCAGCGTTTAGAGAAGGTGGCGGCCGAATTGCAGGTGCTGGCTGCCAAGCCGGGCTACCTGAGCGCCGATGATGTGTGGCAGCGGCAGAAAGCGCGCGTCAAAGCCCGATTGCAAGAGGTGCAAGCCTTCTTGGCCCAAGACGCCGGCACATGAGCGCCAAAGCCACCCCTGCCGCTGCTGGTCGCGCCGATATCATCCCCGAGCTGGAAGGGCTACGGGGGTTGCTGGCGTTGTGGGTGGTGTTCGGCCATTGGGCGACCAGCATTCAGCTGTCGTTCCGGCCGCTGCGCCAGAATCTATGGGACGTGCAGGCGGTGGATGTATTCATTATCCTCAGCGGTTTTGTCATCACGCTGCTGCTCAGCCGCTCGCCGGCGGCCTATGGCAGCTATCTGTTGCGCCGCTGGTTCCGCATCGCGCCGGCCTATCTGGTTGTGTTGCTGGTTTCCGTGCTGCTGTTTCCTGCCATCAGCGCTTTGCGCGAGCTGACACCGGAGGGCGCGATGGAGGAGGTACGAGCGTCCATTCAGGCCGCGACGCAGCAAAATTTCGTCGCGCATGTCATTCTGCATCTCGCGCTTTTGCATGGCTTGGCGCCCACGGCGCTGCTGCCTTATGCCGCCTACAGCTTTGTGGGTCAGGCTTGGAGCATCTCACTGGAATGGCAGTTTTATATCGTGGCGCCGCTGTTTTATGCGCTGGTATTACGCTGGCGCGAGCGCCGGGCGCAACTGGCGCTGGCGGCGCTGGGTGTTGGCCTGATGGGGCTGGGCGCCTATTTCCCGCCCGCATATCTGGGCAATAAGCTGCCGCTGTTCGCGCTGGGCGCCGGCAGCTACTGGCTGTGGCAGCGTGTGGCGCAGACCGGCAAATTGCCGGCGCCGCTGGCCTCCTACCGCTGGCTGACGGCGGGCATGATCATCCTGTGCCTGGCGCCGCGTCTTGATGCCTTGCTTGGTCCTGCGTTGTGGTTGGCGGTGATGCATATTCTGCTCGTGGCGCGCACCCAGTCGGCGAGCGCAGAAGCGCGGCTGGCCGGCTTGCTGCGCTTGCCGCCTGTGTTGTTCCTGGGGCGCATTTCGTATTCGCTGTATCTGGTGCATTTTCTGGTCATGCTGTCCGGCATGGCCGTGTTGGTGCCGTTGGCGCTGAGCCCCGTGGCCTATGCGGCGGGCTTGTTGCTCTATAGCGTGCCGGCGTCCGTTGCGGTCGCTTGGGCGATGTATCGGTTGGTGGAACAGCCTGGCATCGCGCTGGGACGCTCTCTAAGCGCGCGCTTTGCCGCCAGCGCCGCGCCGATCCGCGTGAAGGCGTAACCAGAGCTTGCCGTTTCGGCCCCAGGCGCTATGGTGGCGGTATGTCTGAACTTGATCCACGCGTGAACGCTTTTCGCCCCGACCTGGCCGATGCGCGCCTGCGCGGACAGGTGCAGGCCAAACGCTTTGTGCAGCCGGCGCTGATGCGGGTAGCGGATGGCCGCCTGGCGATGTTCGCTGCACCCGAAAAGACGGCGACGATGTCGAGCGAGCTGCGCGCCGGCGAATTGGTGGATGTCTTCGAACGCAAGGATGGCCTGGCTTGGGTGCAGAACCGCAGTGACCAATATGTCGGCTATGTCGCCGCTGGTGGCCTGTCGGAGACGCTGGCCGATACGGCCTGGCGGGTAGTCAGCCCGCTCGCTTATGTGCATCCCACGCCAGACGTCAAAACCGTTCCGCAAGAGATGATACCCTTTCCGGGGCGAGTTGCCGTGGCGAAACTCTTTCCAGAAGGATGGGCGCAACTGAGCACCGGCGGTTTTGTCGCCAGTAAGCATCTTGAGCCGGCAAGTCAGCGGCACGATGATTATGTCTTCACGGCGGGGCGATTGCTCAATGCCCCCTATTTGTGGGGAGGGCGCACGGCGCAGGGGATTGACTGTTCCGGCCTTGTGCAGGTGGCGCTGGAATTGGCTGGGATAGAGTGTCCGCGTGACAGCGACCAGCAGCGGCAGGCCTTCGGCGCGCCGCCGCCGGCTAATTGGACGGATTATCCGTTCGCGCGCGGTGATCTTGTTTTCTTCAATGGCCATGTTGGTATGATGGCTGACGCCACGCATCTGCTGCACGCCAACGGTCATCACATGAAGGTGACATCCGAGCCGTTGGCTGATGTCGTTGCGCGCGGTCAAACCATCGTGGCGATCGGTGACGGCGCCACGATCCGCCGCGCGATGCAGCCGGAACGCTCCTCCCATAACGGTAGATCCGGCCGGCCGCCCAACCGCGATATCTAGCGAACCAGACCAGGCTCGCGGGATATTGGCAGCTGGAACGCGCGCCAAATGGCGGACGGCTCAACCGAAATAATCGTCGTCCGCGCCGTTGATGCTGGCATGGTTTTCAATGGTCATGCGCAGCCCTGTCGTGTGAGGCAGGATATGATCGCCATAAAACCGTGCGGTGCGGATTTTATTGTCCAGGAAAGTTTTGGGCAGGTCGCTGGTGCCGGCCTGGCGCAGGTAGAGCGCCTGCACCACGGAGTGGCCAAGATAGAGACCACCGAGCGCCAGCCCGGCCAGGCGTAGATAGGCACTGGCGCCCGCCGCCACGGCGCGGCGCTTATCCTCGTTCAACAGCGCCACCAGCTCCTGCGTTCCCGTCTCCAGATCAGTACGGGCGAAGCCCAGCTGATAACGGATGGCGCGGCCTTCGTCGCTATCGTCAAAGCGGCGGATTTCATGCTCCACGCGCTTGATCTCCGCGCACACGTCAAACATCGTCTTGCCGCGATCTTTGACGAGCTTGCGCAACACCAGGTCATTGGCCTGAATGCCGTTGCTGCCTTCATAAATCGCCAGCACACGGGCATCGCGCAGATGTTGGGCAACGCCAGACTCCTCAATATAACCCATGCCGCCCATCACCTGAATGGCGGTGCTGGTCACCTCGTTGCTCATATCCGTGAGCCAGGCCTTGACGATCGGCATATAAATTTCCAGCCGCTGATGCGAGACGACATCGCCTTTCATGCGGGCACGGTCGGCCATGTAACCGGTAGCAATTGCGAAAGCCCGTCCAGCCTCGATTTGCGCGCGCATGGAGAGCAGCATCCGTTTGACGTCAGGGTGTTTTGTAATGGCGACCGGAACCGGCTCTTCGGCATCAAGCTCGCGACCCTGTATGCGGGTCTTAGCATAATGCAGCGCGGCTTGATAAGCGCGCTCGGCCACCGCCAGCCCCTGAATGCCGACGCCGATGCGCGCATTGTTCATCATGGTGAACATCGCCGCCATGCCTTCATTTTCTTCGCCGATGATGTAACCGATGGCGCCTTCCTGGTCGCCATAGGCCAGCACGCAGGTGGGGCTGGCATGTTGCCCCAATTTATGTTCGATAGAGACGACGCGGATATCGTTGGCCTTGCCCAGCGCGCCATCCGGCTTCACCAGGATTTTCGGCACCAGGAACAGCGACAGGCCTTTGCTGCCCGGCGGCGCATCCGGCAGCCGTGCCAGCACGAAATGGAGGATATTCTCCGCCATGTCGTGGTCGCCATAGCTGATAAAGATTTTTTGCCCGCGGATGCGGAAGAAGCCGCCATCCGGCGTCGCGGTGGTGCGGATGGCGCCGACATCGGAACCGGCTTGCGATTCCGTGAGGTTCATCGTGCCGGTCCACTCGCCGGTCATCAGCTTGGGCAGATAAATTTTCTGGATGGCTTCTTCGCCGTGGCTGGCCAGCAACTCGATCGCACCCTGATTGAGCAATGTGGCCAAGGCGAGCGAGAGATTGGCCGACTGAAACATCTCCTGCACAGCGTAGGACACCGACCAGGGCAACCCCATGCCGCCGATTTCGGTGCCGAAGGGCACGCTGTTCCAGCCGCCGTCAACGAAGGCGCGATAAGCGTCCTTGAAGCCGTTGGGCATGGTCACCTGGCCATCGGCCAGTTTGGCGCCCACCTGGTCGCCCAGCCGGTTGAGCGGCGCGAAATTGCCGGCCGCCAGGGCGCCGGCGCCGTTCAACACGCTGTCCAGCAGCTCCGGCGTCAAATCATGACCGAGATTCTGGAGATTCTGGATGCCGACCAGGTGCTTGAGCAGAAAACCTAGGTCTTGCAGGGGGGGATGATAACTCATGCCCGCATATTGGTGACCTTCGGGGCAAGAATCAACGGCTTTCAGGCGGTTAGGTCAAAAACCTGCCCTAATGCTTCTTGAACTGCTCTTCTTCCGTGGAGCCGTGTAGGGCAGTGACCGAACTGTTACCGCCCATGATGACCTGCGTCACATCGTCGAAATAGCCGGTGCCAACTTCGCGCTGGTGGCGCGTGGCGGTATAGCCGTCCTTCTCCGCCGCGAATTCGGCCTCCTGGAGCTGCACATACGCGCTCATCTGCCGCGCGGCATAATCCTTGGCCAGATTGAACATGCTGTAATTCAGGGCATGGAACCCAGCCAGCGTGATAAACAGGAATTTATAGCCCATGGCGCCTAGCTCGTCCTGGAATTTGGCGATGGTCGCGTCGTCCAGATTCTTCTTCCAGTTGAAGGAAGGCGAGCAATTATAGGCCAGCAATTTGCCCGGCGCCTTGGCATGGACGGCGGCGGCGAATTCGCGCGCAAAGCCCAAATCGGGCTTGCCGGTTTCGCACCACACCAAATCGGCATAGGGCGCATAAGCCACGCCGCGGGAAATCGCCTGGTCGGTGCCGGCTTTGGTTTCAAAAAAGCCTTCCGGCGTGCGCGTGCCGGTCAGGAACGGTTTGTCGTTGGCATCGAAATCGGAGGTCACCATATTCGCGGCCTGCGCGTCCGTGCGCGCCACGATGAGCGTGGGCACACCCATGACGTCCGCGGCCAGCCGCGCGGCGATGAGTTTCTGCACCGCCTCTTGCGTCGTCACCAGCACCTTGCCGCCCATATGGCCGCATTTCTTGGCCGAGGCCAGCTGGTCCTCAAAATGCACGCCGGCGGCGCCCGCTTCGATCATATGCTTCATCAGTTCAAAAGCGTTCAAGACGCCGCCGAAGCCGGCTTCGGCATCCGCCACGATGGGCAGCAGCCAGTCAATCTCGTCCTTGCCTTCGGCATGGTGGATTTGGTCGGCGCGCAACAGCGCGTTGTTGATGCGCTTGATGACAGTGGGCACGCTATCCACCGGATAAAGCGATTGGTCAGGATACATGCTGCAGGCGGTGTTGGCGTCCGCTGCCACCTGCCAACCGCTCAAATAAATCGCCTGCAAACCGGCCTTGGCCATCTGCACGGCCTGGTTGCCGGTCAAGGCGCCCAGCGCGTTGACATAGGGGCGCATATGCAGCGCGCGCCATAACCGTTCGGCGCCGCGCCGCGCCAGACTATGTTCGATGGCCACGGTGCCACGCAGCCGCACGACTTCCGCTGCGTTGTAACCGCGCTTGACGCCTTGCCAGCGTGGGCTGGTCTGCCACTCTTTTTCCAGAACAGCGGCTTCCTGGGCGAGTGTGGTTTGGGACATGGCGGGCACTCCTATAACAAGCCTAAGGTAAATGCCTATAAGCGGCACTGGTTAAAAATTCGGGAAGATGCGGCGCGGTTAAAGTTTCATTAAGCAGCGCGGCCGCCGTGGTGAATTGGCTGGCCTGGAAGCCGGTGCCGCCAAGCCGCTGTTCCTGCGCCGCCACTTCTTCCCTCAAGATTTGCTGGCACAAAGCCGTGGTGACCCGTCGCCCGTCGCTCAACACTCCCTTGGGGTGCTTGATCCACTGCCAGAGCTGCACACGGGAAATCTCCGCCGTGGCCGCATCTTCCATCAAATTGTTGATCGGCACGCAGCCCTGGCCGCGCAGCCAAGATTCCAGATAATGCAGCGCCACGCTGATATTGGTGCGTAACCCTTCCGGCGTGATGCTTCCTTCGGGCACCTGCAGTAAATCCTGTGCCGTGATGGTGAGGGCAGGGCGTGGCTTGGCGATTTGGTTGGGTTCCGGCATATGCCGGTCAAAGACTTCCCGCGCCAGCGGCACCAGCCCGGGATGCGCCACCCAGGTGCCATCATGCCCGTCCGTCACTTCGCGCTCCTTGTCGGCGCGCACCTTGGCCATCACCGCGTCATTGGCGACCGCATCGTTCTTGATGGGGATGAAGGCTGCCATGCCGCCCATGGCGTGGATGCCGCGCCGGTGGCAGGTTTGAATCAGTAGTCGCGAATAGGAGCGCAAAAAATGCGTCGTCATCGTCACTTGGCCGCGTTCCGGCAGCAGTTTGTCGGGATGATTCCGCACCCCTTTGATGAAGCTGAAAATATAATCCCAGCGGCCACAATTCAGCCCGCCGGCATGGTCGCGCAGCGCATACAGGATTTCGTCCATCTGAAAGGCGGCGTGGATGGTTTCGATGAGCGCCGTGGCGCGGATGGTGCCTTGCGGAATACCCAGAAAATCCTGCGCGAAGACGAAGACGTCGTTCCACAACCGCGCCTCTTCATGATGCTCCATCTTGGGCAGATAGAAATAGGGCGCGGTGCCTTTCGCCAACAGCGCCTTGGCGTTGTGGTAAAAATAAAGCCCAAAATCCACCAGTGCGCCGGCCATTGGCTCACCGTTAAACAAAATATGTTTTTCCGGCAGGTGCCAGCCGCGTGGGCGCACCAGCAACACGGCGGTCTTGGGGTTCAGCCGGTAATCCTTGCCCTCCGGCGAGCGGAAATTGATCGTGCCGTTGACGGCATCGCGTAGATTGATTTGACCTTCGATGACGTTTTCCCAACTCGGCGCCAGCGAATCCTCGCAATCCGCCATGAAGCAGCTGGCGCCGGCATTGAGCGCGTTGATAATCATCTTGCGCTCGGTGGGACCCGTAATCTCCACGCGCCGGTCTCGCAAATCGGCGGGTATCGGCGCCACGCGCCAGTCGCCGTTGCGGATGGAGGCCGTTTCCGGCAGGAAATCGGGCAGGGCGCCCAGATCAGTCTTTTTTTGACGTTCTGTGCGCGCCGCGAGCAGCGCCTCGCGCCGAGCCATGAAGCGTGTCGCCAGTTCGTGCAAAAAATCCTGTGCAGCTGGCGACAAGATAGCCGCCGAGGACGCAGTGGCGGCGGTTTTAACGGTCAAAAGAGTATCGGCGGGCATCGGCGTTTTCCTGCGGTCAGCAACAGCCAGCGAATCACGCTGGCCGGCACAGCATGGCAGACCGGCGGCCGGCCGCAACGGCCAAGGCCGAAGCTGTCAAAAAATCGGTCAAAAACCTGGATAATCCTATGAAAACAATTACGTTTTGGACATTGGCGGAGCATTTGACGTATAAATATCAGGTTAGTGCAATGAGTGTTGAGCAGAGAAATGCTCTTTCCAGGCAAGGGTCTTGAACTGAATGAGAGCCTCGGCGCGGCTTTTTCCCCGCCCATAACAGCCCATAACTCTTCTAACGCCGCCACAAACCCGCCTGCTGAGCCGGTTGACGACGTTACGGGCAACCCCCACCTATCCAGTCGCCGTGCGCCTGGGCCGAACAGCAAGCATTATAAACGCATCCGCCATGGCACGAAGTTCGCCATGCGTCTGCTCGACCGCCTAGCGCAGGGCGCGCCGCTGGTGTTGGAAACCACCCGCATCGAGTCGAACGTCAAGGTCGCGTTGGACAATATGGTGGCGCGCGGCCTGGTGCCGGAAGAAGCGAACGCCTATTATGACAACACGCTGCGCGCGACGCCGGCCTTGCCGCATGGCCAACGCGACATCACGCAGAATCCGTTGCCGGAACATCTTGTCCACGCACGCCACAAGATTCAAAAAGCCTTGGGCGTCGAAGGCACGTCGGCCGTTTATGTTTTGGGCGCCAGCAACGAGAGCGCGGATGATGAAAAAACCGCCTTTCATAAATCCGGCCTGGTGATTGCCGTTCCCGGCGGCGTACGCACAGCGCGGCAGATGGTGCATTACGCCGTGCAGCGCTACCGCGACCCGGACATGCCGCCGATCATCATCGAGAACACGGAGCGTTTCTGGGATCCACTGCTCAAGACCGTCGGCATCATGGATCGGTCGGGCTCCATCGCCTTCGCCGATGCCCAGCAAGCGCGCCACCTGGGCATCCATGTCACCCGCAGCCGCCAGGAGACGTTGGCGGTGGCGCGGCAAGTCATGGCCGAGCGCGCTATCAATCCGGCCGACTACCCGAAAGTGGAGCCGATGCTGCCGCCGGGCGCCGTCTTGTTCTTCGCTACCAGCACGGTCAAGAAATGCCGCGAGTTGCAGGCCGCGTGCAAAGCGCAGGGTTATGACATCCAAATTCGGCCGATTGACCAGCTGGTGGATTTTTTCTTGTCGCCAGATGAAGACCGCAACACCTATCAGGGCAATGCGGCGGCGAAGGCCGAGGCGGCGTTGGCGGCGTGGAAAAAGATGCCGGCGAAAGCCCAAGAGCAGGCGCTACAACGGCTGGGGCTGAAGCCCGAGCAGTGCTTCTTCGCCATCGAAGATTCCGGCGTCTGGTTTAAGGAACGCAATCTGCAGCAGGAACCGGAATTTTCCTCCATCCGCCACTTGCTGCCGGAAGGCGCCAATTTCCCGGGCGTGGAAACCGGCCCCACCATTTGGGGCGGCGGCGGCGTACCGGAATTCATCGCCAAAGCGCGCCAGGCCATTCTGCGCCGCGCGGCACTGCGCGAGGAGAAACCCAATCTGGGCGTGGACAGCGTCTCGCTGATGGCCATGGTGCCGTTGAAACCGGATGCTGCCGGCAAACACCCCGTCACCATGACCTTCGCGCATCGCGCCATGACGATAGCGCCGGAAGCGGACAGCTACGACGTTAAAACGCAGCGGAATTACGACCTCTGCGATTTTCTCTACCCGATGCACAGCAGCGTGACCGAGCGCGAATCTTCCACCTGGGTCAAGCTGGCCGGCCCCCGCGCCGGTGCCATGCGGTCGCTGGCGGTCATAGGGCAGGCGCAGAAGACGAGTCAGCCGCCGGAAGTCAGCCCGCTGCTGGATTTCCAGGCCGGTGTCTTCGTGCCGGAGCCGAGTCAGCCGAAAATTCATCAGCAGTTCCGCGCCGCGCGCCGCCAGCTGACAGCGCAGGTGCTGGCGCATCCGCCCATCGAAAACCTGGCGGATGTGCAGCAGAAGCTGTTCGCGCCGCATGATGCCGTGGCGCTGGCCTTCGAGAATCCCAAAGACCCGGGCGATTATGCGCGGCGCTTTATCACCTTTGGCTACGTCTTCTTTTCCGCCATGGTGGCGCAGCAGACGCGTGACAAGTTCATGCTCGGCAAAATGTTCGCCGTGCTGGACGACAAGCGGCAGCGGGAAGACGATAAGATTCTCGACCGCCTGGTGGCCATGACCTATGACCTGCACCGTCAGGGCGCCATTCCACAGGAGCCGCGCACGCTCTTTCAGCGCTTCGACAATGTGGTGGATCTCGGCCGGGCGATGGGTGCCGCGCAGAAGGAAATGTTCCGTTACGCGCCGTTCTCCTATTCCAGTGGGCCGGACGTCATCCAGCAAAGCGGCCTACCCTCCACCAAGACCTATCACGCTGCCTTGCTGCTGACCGCGAGCTTGAAAGGCACAGCCATCATTGACGTTGCGCAGCGCATGACGGAAGCGCTGGCGGCGCAGGATATCGGCATTGTCACCGGCGCGGGGCTGAACAATGGTGGCATGGGTGCCGTCACGCACACGGCGCATGATCTGGCGGCGCGCGGCGTCAATGTGCATCACACCGGCGTCACCACGCCGCATATTCGCGATTTCGAAGGCAGCGGCAATATCGAAAAAATGGTGGATCGCTTTGTCTTGACCAAGGACATCTATGGCCGCATGGATTGGCTGAACCGCGCCGACAGCAGCGTCGTGGTGGCGGGTGGCGCCGGCACCCTGCAGGAGAAGTTTGCCAAACTGCTGAAAATCATGGTAGCGCGTGACAGCGGCGCACCGGAGCTGGAGCCGTTCAGGCATAGCCAGATCGTGGTCATGAACACGCCGGTACCGGAAAACGGCCATGTTCGTGGCTTCTTCGACGCGACGATGAAGCAGTTTCCGAAACAGGTTCTGACGGACTATCCCGTCCAGGTCGTCAGCAGCGTCAACGGCGCGATGGATGCGATTTTGGCGCATCGCGCCAGCCAGCAAGCCGCCGGCCGCCGCACTTCTTTCACACCAGAGTAGAGCCGGATTTCACATCCATTTGCTGCTGACATCCTCGCGAATCGGCGCGCTTTTGGCGAATGCGGCGAACATGCCAGGGATGTCTTGCACCACACTGAACAGTTCCAGATTGCTGGGTTGCGCGAAGCCGCAATTGACCAGCGTGTGCAGCAATTTGACCAGATTGTCCCAATAGCCGTGCGCGTTGAAGATGATGACCGGCTTGCTGTGCAGCTGCAGCTGCTTCCAAGTCAGAATCTCAAACGTCTCATCCAGCGTGCCGAAGCCGCCGGGTAAAATCACGAACGCGTCTGCCCGCTCCACCATCATGCGCTTGCGGGTGTGCATGTCCGGCACCACATGCAGCTCGGTCAAGCCAGTGTGCTGGATTTCACGATCTTGGATATGCTGCGGAATGATGCCGACGACCTTGGTGCCGCCCTGCAGCGCCGCATCCGCGACAATGCCCATCAGCCCCACGCGGCCGCCGCCATAAATCACGCGTTTGCCGGCACCGGCCAGTGCGGTGCCAACATCTTTTGCCAGCAGCTTGAAGGGTTCGCCCACGCGGTTGGCTGAGCCGCAATAAACGCAAACGGATTGCACGGATACAGTCATAATCTCGATAAATACCGGAAAAGAAACACGAAGTTTTTAGTCTAGCGCCGCAAGGTTAACAAGGCTTTAGGATACCGGTTTAAGCCCGATTTCTTGGGCTTTGGCTGCCCCGCGCCGCATGGCTTCCTGCAGCAGGACGGTCATGCCGTCGGCGGCCAGCAGGCGTGTCATCGCCGCTTCGGTAATGCCGCCGGGCAGCAGCATGGTGCGATAGAGCGTGGCGATATCCATGCTTGGCTCCGCCAGGTAATTGCCGGCGCCTTGCACCGTTGCGCGGCTCAAAGCCGTGGCAAGTTCGGCGCCCAAGCCCAGATCAATGCCGGCTTGGCGCATCGCCGAAGCCAGTAGAAAGACATAAGCTGGCCCGCTGCCGGACAAGGCAGTTGCAGCATCCATCTGCGCTTCGGTTTCCAGCCAGGCCAACTGGCCGAGCATCCCGAACAGGTGTTCGGCAGCTTGTCGCGCCGTCGCGCCGCAGGTGGCGTTGGCAATCGCCGGCGTAATGCCCTGACCGATTTGCGACGGCAGATTCGGCATGGTGCGGATGAGCGGTGCGTCGCCGAGAAAGACAGCGAATTTCGCCAGCGTCCAACCGGCGGCGACGGAGATATTCGTCACGCCCTGTGCGATGGCGCGATAGGCTGGCAGCACTTGTGCCAGTTGTTGCGGCCGCACGGCAAAGAGAATGGCGTCAGGTTTGGCTAAATCGTCCGGCAAAGCCGGATGCCAGGTGATGGTAGCATGACGAAACTCGTCGCCCAAAGGCGAAGGCTTGATGATAGTGAAGCGCAGATTTTTGTCCTGCGTCAGCCAGCGGCGCAGCATCGTCTGGCCGAGATGCCCGCAGCCGACGAGCAGCAGATGCATCAGGCCTGCCCGACCGTTTCGATCATCGCGGAATTCAGCGCCTCCAGCGGCTGCTTGCCCCCCCAGATGACGAACTGGAACGCGGGATAAAACCGCTCGCTTTCGGTCAGCGCGATTTCCACCAAATCCTCCAGCGTCTCCACCGCGTTGCCGCGGCTGCCGCGCAGCAGCAGCGTGTGACGGAACATGGGCATACAATCCTCAGGGCAGATTTCAAAATGCCCCAGCCACATGCGGCCATTCATCACCGCCAGCAATTCATGCACCACATTGCGTCGCGCCGTCGGCACCTTCAAATCGAACTGGCAGGAAAACTGCAGCGCTGAAATGTCGCGCTGCCAGACGAAGAACAAACGATAATGGCACCAGCGGCCGGAAAGCTCGACAATCAATTCGTCATTGGCGTTGCGCTCGAACAGCCACTCATTGGCAATCACGATCTCTTCGATGATATCGAGCGGGTTATTCTGCGAACCCGTTTCGGTTGCCAGATAAGTGGACATGCCAGGCGCTCCAAACCAATCACTGCATTGTGTGACGTATTCCCTATCAGCCTGTGCCGCTGCGCCGCAAGATGGCTTGAATCCTTTGGAATCACGCTGAATCCGGCGCGTGTTGTTTGAGTCACAGCGTGTGCTGCCGCAGACCAGCGTTGGCCGTGGGCGAACGACTCAAAAACGGAATCTTATCAGGTGCTTGCCGTCAGGCCGGCTTACCCTTGTTTCGAGAAGGGGACGATTTTTTTGCACCCCTGCTCTGTCGCATTA
>CAZBSB010000007.1:20216-22936 GCA_964494535.1 uncultured Rhodospirillales bacterium | reverse complement strand
ACTGAACCGCTACTCGGCCGCTCCAACAGGCCGGCGATATGCAGCAACGTGGATTTGCCGGAACCTGACGGCCCCACCAGCGCCACCAACTCGCCGGGGCTGATGGAGACGTTGCATTCACGCAACACTTCCAGCCGATTTTCTCCTTGCCGGAATTGCTTCGTGACCTTGTCCAGAACAAGAGCGGGCTTATTCATAACGCAGCGCCTCAACTGGATCGAGCCGCGCAGCGCGCCAGGACGGATAGAGCGTGGCCAGAAAAGACAGCGCCAGCGCCATGACAATGACCTGCGTCACTTCATGCCACTCCACCTTGGCGGGCATCTCGGACAAAAAGTAAAATTCGGCGCGGAACAATTGCGTGCCGCTGAGCCACTGAAAGAATTGCCGTACGCTTTCCATGTTGGCCGCGATAAGGATGCCCAGCCCACTGCCGGCCAAGGTGCCGGCGATGCCGATGCAGGCGCCGCCCAAAAAGAAAATCCGCATCACCATGCCCTTGGTGGCGCCCATGGTGCGGAGAATGGCGATGCCGCGCCCTTTGTCTTTCACCAGCATGAACATGCTGGACACGATGTTGAAAGAAGCCACGGCGATGATGAGCGTGAGGATGAGAAACATTACATTGCGCTCCACCTGTAATGTACTCATGAAAGCTTCGTGGCGCTGCATCCAATCCTGCGTGCGGGTGCCGGGGCCAGTGGCAGACAAAATGGGCTGACGGAAACGCGCCACGTCGCGCTGGTCGCTGATGAACACCTCCAGCGCCGTCACGCTTTCCGGCAGGCGGTAAAATGTCTGCGCTGCCGCCAGCGGCATGAAGACATAATTATTATCGAACTCATACATGCCGACATCGAAGATCGCCACGATGGGATAAGCGCGCAGGCGCGGCATAGCGCCGAAGGCGCTGGCGCGGCTCTGGGTGGAAACCAGCGTCAGACTGTCGCCGACGCGCAGATTCAGCCTGTCCGCCAAACGTGCGCCGATGGCAATGCCGTCATCCTTGAAATTATCCAGGCTGCCGGAACGAATGCGTTTGGCGATGGCGGCACGCGCCTGAATATCCTCCTGCCGAAAGCCGCGCACCAGCAGCCCCGTGGCGTTGCCGTTCAGCGTCATCAGCGCCTGGCCTTCAATGATCGGGTCAGCCAGCACAATGCCGGGCACGGCGCGCAATTTGGCCAACCGGCCTTCATAATCCGTCATGGCGCCGCCCACGGCGAAGACATTGATATGGCCGTTGAGGCCGAGAATTTTGGTGAACAATTCCTGCCGGAACCCGTTCATTACCGCCATCACGACGATCAGCGTCGCCACGCCGAGCGCGATGCCGAGCAGCGAAAACCAGGTGATGAGAGAAATGAACCCCTCGGCGCGGCGCGCTCTTAGGTAACGCCACGCCACTTGGCGTTCAAAGGCGCCGAACGGCATTATTGCGGCTCCAGGCACAAAGCGAGCAACTCATCCTGCCGTGAACTGCCCAGCGGCTGGCCGTTGAAGGTCAAAACGCCGCCGGTCATGCTGACGGTGCCGAGATTGATGCGGCTGAGTTTCAGCGATTCATACGGCACGTCCTGATTGGGCAACCAATGCGCCAGCGCCGGCGCGATTTCAACGGTGATGGTTTCCGGCAATTGCAACCTGTCCTCCGTGTCGGGCAAATCGGCCGGCACGACGGCGCGGCCTTCCACATCCACGCCGGGTTCGTATTCCGCGTTTGCGGCCATTTGATGACGCGCCAGATATTGGCAGGCCACCTTGGTGATGGTGATTTCCGGTATCGGCGGCCCCGGCTCCGGCTCAAGTTCGCACATAGCGGCCAGGGCGCTGGTCGGCGCCGTGAGCAGCAAGAGACACAAGCAGCGCCGCGCCACCCTCATTCCGCCACCGCCTTTCTGGCCTGCTGTAATTTTTCCAGCACGCTCTGCTGTTCGCCCAGACGCTGGCGCTGCTCTTCAACGACCTCCGGCGGCGCCTTGGCCACGAAATCATCGTTGGCCAGCTTCTGCTGCAGCTTGGCGATCTCCTGCTGCAGCTTCTGGCTTTCTTTCTCAAGCCGCGCCCTCTCCTGCTGTAGGTCAATAACACCCTCCAGCGGCAAAAATGCTGTCACGTCATCCAACACAATTTGCGCCGCCTGCCTAGAATCATTGGCAACATATGCAATCCGCTCCACCCGCGCCAGGCGACGGATGGTGGCTTCATGCTGCTTGAAGCGTTCCTGCGTCACAGCACTGGCGTCCTTGACCAGCAGGGAAACCATGGCCGCTGCCGGCACGTTCAGGGCACTGCGGACGGAACGAATCTCGGTGATCAATCGGATGAGCCAATCCACTTCCTGCGCCGCACCTGTCGCGGCGCAGGCACCAAAAATCGGCATCGGCTGCAGCATCAGCATCTGCCCTGACGCCGCGCCCAAACCTTCCCAAAGCTCTTCGGTGATGAAGGGCATGACTGGATGCAGCAATTTCAGCATCTGCGCCAACACCCAGGCCGCCATGGCGCGCGTTTCCGGCTGGCCAATCGCGCCCTCGGTTTGCAGAATAGGTTTGGCCAGTTCCACATACCAATCGCAGAAATCGTTCCACACGAATTGATAGAGCGTCTGCGCCACGAGGTCGAACCGATGCTCGGCATAATGCGCCGCCAGTCGCGCCGTGGTCTCGGCCGTCTTGCGGGTCGCCAGCATCACGCTCGATTGCGCGGCTCGTATCCGG
>CAZBSB010000007.1:19753-20206 GCA_964494535.1 uncultured Rhodospirillales bacterium | reverse complement strand
GGTTGAGCGGCAGTTGCGCTTTCGCCGCATCAAACGCCGCATCAAACGCGCAGCCATTCATCTGGCAGAAACGCGCGGCGTTCCACAATTTGGTGGCGAAGTTGCGATAACCTTCAATGCGCGCCGGCGACAGCTTTATGTCCCGGCCCGGCGTGGACAGCGCCGTGAGCGCAAAGCGCAGCGCGTCGCAACCAAACTGGTCAATCATATCCAACGGGTCAATCACATTGCCCTTGGATTTGGACATTTTCTGTCCCTTCTCATCCCGCACCAGCGCGTGGATATAGACCTGGCGGAACGGCACTTCGCCCATGAAATGCATGCCCATCATCATCATCCGGGCGACCCAGAAAAAGATGATGTCGAAACCCGTCACCAACACATCGGTGGGGTAATAGCGCGCCAATTCCGGCGTTTTTTCCGGCCAGCCGCGCGTGGAGAACGGCCAGAGCG
>CAZBSB010000007.1:0-19743 GCA_964494535.1 uncultured Rhodospirillales bacterium | reverse complement strand
TGTCCAGCACGTCTTCGTCGCGCCAAATCTCAATTTTTGTTCCTCCTTCTGTTCTGGATCGACCTTCTCGACTTTCACATACAGTAACCTCTATTTCGGTAGGCTGCTTGAACGCCAGCGTGAGATGTTTTGTGTACCAATCCTTGGCCTGTTTTATCGCCTCTTCTTCGCTTTCAGCGATAAACATCAGTTGGTTTGGAAACGCCTCACTAGTGTGTGGAGCAGGCCCATACCACGCCGGAATCTGATGCCCCCACCAGAGTTGCCGACTGATGCACCACGGCTCGATCTCGTTCAGCCAAGCATAATAAGTATTCTCCCATTGCTTCGGCACGAATTGTGTTTTACCGGAGCGCACGGCTTCCAGCGCCGGTTTGGCCAGAGTGGCGGCATCCACATACCACTGCTCGGAAAGCCACGGTTCAATGACAACGCCCGAACGGTCGCCATGCGGCACCACATGAGTGATGGGTTCGATCTTGTCCACCAACCCCATGGCTTCCAAATCGGCGATCACGCGCTTGCGCGCTTCATACCTGTCCAACCCCTGATATTGCTTCGGGCAATTTTCGTTCAAACAGGCATGTTGGTCGAACAGATTGATGAGGCCGCCATTCTTCTGGCTCTTGAAATAGTCCTTGTCGCGGTGGCGCTGCCACACTTCAAAATCGTTGAAATCATGCGCCGCCGTAATCTTCACCGCACCGCTGCCCTTTTCTGGGTCGGGATGCTCGTCCGCGATCACGGGGATCAGGCGTTCCGCCAGCGGCAGCCGCACCAGTTTGCCGACCAGATGCTTATAGCGTTCATCATCCGGATGCACCGCCACGGCGCCGTCGCCCAGCATGGTTTCCGGCCGCGTGGTGGCAATGCAGAGATATTGTGTCGGATCGTCGGCCAGCGGATAGCGGAAATGCCACATATGGCCTTTCACTTCCTTCTGCTCTACCTCTAGATCAGAAATGGCAGTCAGCAGCTTCGGATCCCAATTGACCAGGCGCTTGTCTTTGTAAATCAGGCCTTGCTTATAAAGCTCCACGAACACTTTGTTCACGGCCTGGCTCAAACCCTCATCCATGGTGAAACGTTCGCGCGCCCAGTCCGGCGATGCGCCCAGGCGTCGCAATTGCCGCGTGATGGTGCCGCCGGATTGCTCTTTCCACGCCCACACGCGCTTCAGAAACGCCTCGCGTCCCAGTTTCTGCCGGCTGGTCTGCTCCAACGCCAGGTCGCGCTCCACCACCATCTGCGTAGCGATGCCGGCATGGTCGGTGCCAGGCTGCCACAGCACATCCCGTCCCGCCATGCGGTGATAGCGCACCAGCACATCTTGCAGCGTGAAGGTAAGCGCGTGTCCCATATGCAAACTGCCCGTCACGTTGGGCGGCGGCATCATGATGGTATAAGGCGGCTTACCGGATTGCGGCTGGCAGGCAAAGGCGCCGCCCCCACTTCCATCACTTCTCTTAAAATGCTCCCAGCGGGCATAATGCTTCGCCTCGGTAGCGGCAGGGTCATAAGTTTTGTCAATCGGCATCGTCAACTCTAAGCAATCACAGTCAAAAGAACCACCCATCTTCGGCAAAGCCGGAGGTGCGTGAAAGTGCCCCGTAAAGGGGTTAGTATTCTACCTCTCCCCTTGCGGGTATGAACGCAAAGCGTTCATGGGACGCAAAAACTTCGGGTTAGCCCTTGCTAAACCGCCAGTTTTTGTTGGTGGGGGGTCTTTCTTCCTGCATCAACCCCTCCCCTAACCCCTCCCGCAAGGGGAGGGGAATAACTAAGGCTGGCTACATCATCCCTAAAAGCCGAGTCTGACGCAAGGGCATGATGTTCAGGGCGCGTAACTGACCTTAGTGGCGACACTGGCGCTGCGGCCGAATTCATCCACCACCCGTACGCTATAGTCGCCCGGGCTGGGGCGCCAGGCCAAGGTGGCTTCCGGCGCCGACTGCCCCAGATAGCGGGTGCCGGCGAACCAATAGAGCCGCTGGCTCAGGCTGTCTGCCGAAGCGCGCAGCAAAATGGCCTCGCCGGCACCTTCCGGCCTGGCTTGATAGACCACATGCGGCTGCGGCGTGGTGATGGTGGGCGCGGCGCCTGGCACAGCCGCCGTTCCAGCTTCATTCGCGCATTCCGGTTCAGCCGTCGGCAGTTCCGGCGCCTGAATGCCGGACAGGCGCAACGTCTGCCGCACGGCGCTCGGCCAAACAGCGAAATCGCGATAGGCCGTGACCCCCGGCATGAAGCGGCAAGCACGGTGGCCGGTTTGCCTGTTGACCAACAGCGGCTTCATAACATCCGCGCCGCGCAACGGCGACACACCCGGAATATACCAGCTTTGCACCATGCCGCCAGGGCAAGCCGCGCCCGCCGGTGCACCAGTCGCGCCGCAGACGGGAACCTGCCGCGCCTTGGTCTGCCGGACGCGTTCAGCAAAAAGCGGAAATCCCACTGCCGGTTTCAAGGCTCCGGCGATGCGGAAAAACAGCGGCGCGGCCGACCGTACGCCGACCAAGGACGGGCTTGCCGCACCATCGAAATTGCCGACCCACACGACCAGCACATAATCGCCGAACACACCCGCCGTCCAGGCATCATGAAAACCGTTGGAGGTGCCGGTTTTCCAGGCGATGGTGCCGGCATCTTCCGAACGCCACGGGTGCGGCGTGTGGCTGAGCATCTCCAGCACCAGCGCGCTGGCTTCAGGCGTCAACAGCCGCTTGCTGGTGGATGGCGCGTCCATCAAATCAAAGCGCAGCGGTTGCAAAACGCCGCCATTGGCCAGCATGGCGTATAAACCGGCCAGCTCGCGTAGCGTCACTTCTGCGCCGCCCAGCACGAGCGACAAGCCATAGTCGCGCTCCGGCCTCAGACGGCCAATGCCGGCTTGCCGGAAAAATTCATACAATGACGGTTTTTGCAGCCGCGCCGACAGTTTGACGGCCGGAATATTGCGGCTGAAGCGCAGGGCATCCGCCGCAATGATGGGACCGCGGAAATCGCGCTCGAAATTATCCGGCGCGTAACTGCCATAGCCGGTGGGCGTATCGCTGAGGATGGATTGCGGGTGAATCAGTCCCTGATCGAGCGCCAGCGCATAGATGAAAGGCTTGAGCGTGGAGCCGGGCGAGCGGCGCGCCTGCGTGCCATCCACCTGACCGTTGATGACGGCATTGTGAAAATTGGCTGAACCAACACTCGCCAGCACCTGCATGGTGCGCCGATCCAGCAGCAAAGCACTAGCGTTATGCAGTCCGGCCTCGCGCTGGTCGGCGACATAGCGTTGCAAGATGTTTTCCATCTGCTGCTGCCGTGCGGCATCCAGCGTGGCGTCAATGTGCGGCTCCGAATGGCGGCGCAGCAAATCGCGCGTCAGATGTGGCGCGATGCGCGGCAGATCGCGCCGGCCATAACTGACCAATGGCAGCTTGAAGAAAACCGCCTGCGCGGCATCCGTCGGTCGCTCTTCCAACCAACGTGCAAACAGCCGGTTGCGGGCAGCGACGAGCGCCAGCTTTGCCGGCTTGTCCGACTCCATGCGCCGGCGCGCCGGGCTTTGCGGCAGCACCGCGAGCGTGAGTGCCTGCGGCAGAGAAAGCTGCGCCGGCTGGGTATGGAAATAGATGGCGGTGGCGGCGCCCACGCCTTCGATATTGTAGCCATAGGGTGCGAGATTGAGATAGGCCTCCAGCAACGTATCCTTGCCGTAATGCAGCTCGTAACGCAGCGCGCACAGCATTTGATACAGCTTGCCCGCGATGTTGCGGCTGCCGATATTATATTGCAGCCGCGCCAGCTGCATCGTGATGGTGGAAGCCCCAAGGCGCCGCCCGCTCAGCATATTAGCCCCCAAAGCGCGCAGCACCGCCGCCGGATTCACGCCCGGATGCGTATAAAAATACTGATCTTCATGCAAGAGCACGGCGGCGCGCAAGCGCGGGCTGACGGCGGCCAGCGGCGTGAACAGCCGGTATTTTTCGTCCGCCGTCAGCGTCAGTTGCAACAGCTTGCCATGCCGGTCATAGACCGCGCGGGAGAATGGCACGTCACGCAGTAATGGCGGCCGCGCTGCCATGAATAGCGCGAGGGCAGCAAGCAAAATTGCGCCGCTTGCCACCGCACCCCACGCCAGCCATGGGCGCCACGACCTCATGGCTTGACGGCAAGGCTGCCGGTCACGCCGCGTGCTTTGACGGCGCGGTCATACATGGCTTCCGCATAGGCTGGCGGCACGGTGAACTGCCCGGCATTCACCGCCTTGATTTTATAACGGAAGCTGACCGGATAGGTCGGCACCGTGCCGAAGGCCAGCACGCGATCTTCCCGCGCATCCACCATCTGCGGCAGCCAGGCGGAAATGGCTTCGTCTTCGGCGCCTTCCGTCTCATCCACCATGGGTTGATAGTTGCCGCCTTCTTCGCCTTCGCCCTCGCCTTCCTGGCCGGACTGCGCCTGCGGCATTTGCCGTACGCTTTCCGGCACCACTTCAAAACCCGCCGGCAGCAAATCCACCAGCGCGACATTGCGGCGCTCTTCTTCGCCCAGCGCGCGCAAGGTGACGACGACTTCCAGCGTTTCGCCCAGTTTCGTTTCCTGCACGGTCTGCTTATCAGCATTCACGAAGCGGCGGTTGACTTCCATTCCGTCTTCAACCGGACGTTCCGGCCGTTCCTTGTCATAGCCTTCCGTCGCCAGCTGATAGAACAAGCCCAGATCGCCGCCGCCCGCGAATTTCACCTGCGCCTGCGCCAGGCTGAGTTTGGCGCGTTTGATCACCTCGCCGGTCAGGGGCAGCGGCATGAAACTGCCGTCCGTCACCTGTTCGCTGATGCTGAGGTTGGGCGCGACCTGCGCCGTGCTGGCCGCCGCATAATCGCTGAAGGCGATGATAGCATAGGCCGAAGACAGCGTGTTATAGCTGCCCTCGCCGATGAAGTTGGCAACGCGGAACAGGATGTTGCGGTCAAGCGTCGCCAGCCTTTCCGGGAAATGCCGCGCGGTCAGGCTGAGATAAACAGCATAGCGGTTCAGGCTGTTGTAGAATTCGGACTCCGACCAATAGGTTGGCCGGTTGTTCCAATAAGTCGGCTCTCCCAGCGTGAATTTATCAATCAGCGCGTTAGCTTCCGGCGTTAGTTGCATCAGGCGATAGGCTGATGCCAGATAAACGGCCGTCAAATCCTGTGGCCACTCGGCCTTGTGGTTCTTGTCCAGATATTCCAGCAAGTTCGGCAGATAATTCGCCGTCACCGTGCCGCCGCGCGTGAGCAGGTAGATGGCATAGGCCTGCAGCCGCGCCTCGGCCAGGCTGTTGGGCGCCTTGTTGGCGAGCAGCTTGGCATAGTCTTCCGACTTGCGCAGGACATCGTCCGGCACCGGCAAATGCTTCTCCTGCGCCAGCAGCATGAAATGCAGCGCATACACGCTCACGAAATCATTGGCGGCGCCGCCATAACCCCAATAGCCGAAGCCGCCGTCATAGCGTTGCAATTCGCGCAGGCGGCTGAGCGTGTGGCGTACGCTGGTTTCCGCCACCTTGCTATCGCCGCCCAAATCCTTGTCGCCATACAGCACGGCCGCCGGCATGGTCTTGCTCAGGATTTGTTCGGCGCAACCATAAGGATAACGCTCCAGATAGGTTGCCAAACCGGGAATCAGGCTGACCGGCAAAGTGGAGAGCGCGGCATCGGCGCCGGCGAATTCGGTATAAAGCGCGCGTTCCTGCTTCACCAGCTTCTCGCCGTTCGGCACATAGCCGGCAACCAGCGCCGTCATGCTCGGCAAGGGCGGCCGTACGCTCATTGACGTTTCCGCCTTCACCGTCTTATCGCCCTGCGTCACCGCCAGCCGCAGCCGCGCATCGCCCAGCACATGCTGAGCGCGCAGCTTGATCTGCGCCTTGGCCTCGCCGCCTTCCGGCACGGTCAACTCCGTTTTGCTGCCTTCCACAATCGCTAGGTGATCTGAAGTTTCCGCCGTCAGCGTCAGCTTCGCCTGCTGGCCGGAACCGGCAAGATTGTTGGCGACGCTGACGCCGACGGTGAAGGTATCATCCGGCGCCGCAAACAGCGGCGCGTTGGGTGTGATGATCATATCGCCTTTGACGAAAGCGCGGGTTTCCGCCGCCCCCATGGTCTTGCCGGAAACCGCCACGGCCATGACGCGCAGATTGCCGTTGAAATAATCCGGCACCGCATAGGTCACCTTGCGCGGCGTATTGTCCGCCTCCACCAGCCCCGACCAGAAAGCGACCGGCGGCTGCGTCTTGCGCTTGAAGGGGTTGAGGTTCTTGCCGTCCGCAAAGCCGCCATCGCCGCCGGATGCGGCGGCGCCGCGCAGCAGGCCATATTCCGGCATCAGCTGATCAAGAATCTGCGCCGTATCCACCTGCAAGGCGCGCTGACCCACGAAATAGTCCAGCGGCTTGGGCGTGGCGTAATGCCCATATTGCAAAATCCCTTCATCCACCGCGAAGATGATGATCTTGCCGGCGGTCTTGGTTTGATAGCTGATGTCCAGCGGCTCACCCGGCTTCACTTTCTCCAGCACGCTCAGCTGAATGGCGCTGTCCACCGCCGCGGTGCTGACGAAGAAGGGCTGCACGGCATAGGCCAGCGGCTTGGCATAAACCTCGCGCGAGTCCAAGGCGCGCAGGAATTGCACATTGACGAAGCCCTTGCCGCTAAAGCCTGCCGGCACCGCGATGGTCTGCACCGTGCTGTTGCTCGCGGTCTTGAACCAGCGGAAGGCCAACACCTTGTCCGTCTCCAGCGTGATAAGGCCGGCGCCGGCATAGGGCGCGACGATGTTCAGGCTGATGGTGTCGCCTGCCGCATATTGCTCCTTGTCCAGTTTGACCGTCAGCACGGCATCCTTGCGCGCTGCGCCGAGCAGGTTGCTCTCGCCCACGATGGTATAATAAATCCGCTGTAGTTCTTGCCCGCTCTTGCTGCTGATGACCAGCGCATAAGAGCCGGATTTGCCGCTCTCCAGCGGCAGCGTGAGGCCGGCGGCCGGAATGGCCATATCGCCCTTGGCCACCAGACGCTCCTTCGCCTTGGTCTGATAGGCATAGGCGCCGCGCTCGGTCTTCACCAGCGTGTCAACATAGGTGATCTCGAACAATTGCGTCGCCAAATCCGGCACCGCCACCGGCTCCAGCGCCGAATTCAGCGCTAGCAGATGCACGTTGCGCTTGGTGTCCTTATTGATGAAATTCAAATTGCCGTCCGGCCGCGCCCCGACCACGAAGGGCAAAGGCGAAACCAGAATGCTGCGCGCCGTGCGAACACTGCGGCCGGAATCGGCGGCGAAACCTTCGGCATTGAACATCAGCTGATAGGTTGAGGCGCCGAACTGCTCCAGGTTGAGATCGAACTTCGCCTTGCCTTGCGCGTCGGTCATCGCCTCACCCACCGGTTGCTCGAAGGATTTCTTGGCGGGCGCGGCGTTGAAGAAACTGTAATCGGCATAGTCCTTGAAATAAAAACCGCCCGGCGACAGGCTGACGCCGGCCTTGATGCGATGTTCCACCGCCGGAGCGCCATACAGATGCATCAGCGACACTTCAGCCTGCAGGCCTTCCGGAGTCACCCAGCCTTTGGGCGCCGGTTTGCTGAAGTCGCTGGTGATTTTCATGGTATCGGGCTGGAATTCCTCCACCCGCACGGTCACGCTACCCAGCTGGCGCCGGCTGTCCTCGTCGGCGCCAATCAGCAACCGCAGCGTATAAAGCCCGGTGGGCGAAATATCCTGGGTGCTGAAATTGTAATCCATGAAGCCGTCGGCATTCAGCCGGACGGTGTTCTTCTCGATGATCTGGCCACGCGGATTGCTGATCTCCGCCAACAGCGGCAGGCCGGATAAATCCTGCCCCCAATCGCCCTGCTTGACGATGAGGCCGAAATGCATCGCCTCGCCCGGCCGATAAATGCCGCGATCGGAAAACAGAAACGCCTTCAGCCCGTCTTCATCGTCATGCACGCCGCCGGTGTCATAGCGCGAATAATCTAGCGTGCGGTCATAGCGGCTATAGGGCATGAAGGCTAAATCATCATCCTGCCGCACCAGGAAAGCGACCGGTCGTTTCTCGTTCTCATAACCGGCCAGGTTCGGAAAAGTCGCGTGACCGTCCTTATCCGTCTGCGCCTTCACCACCGTCAGGCCGTTGGCACCCAGCACTTCCACCGTCGCGCCGGCCACCGGCGCGCCGTTCTGCACGGATTGCACAAAGGCGTCGCGTGATCCGTCACGCGCCGTTTTGACCACCAGCCCTAAATCGGACACCAGCACGAAGCGCCGGTCAGACGCCACGACCACATCCTTGCCTTTCTTGTCTTTTTCCAGCGCGTTGATGGTCAGCAAGAACAGCCCCTTACCCGACGGCTGTTTGGCCTTGCTGAACAGCCCGTCCTTGCCTTCGGCGCCGGCGGTCAGAAACGGCGAGAAATCAAACGCCGTGAATTGCGGCTCGCGCGGGTTGTCGCTCTTCAGCGTTTCCTTGCGGCTGAATTTCTCGCTGAGATTGTTTTCGTCAAAGCCGGCGTTAAAACTCGGATTGGCAAAATCGCCGCCGGACTGGCTGATGAAATGCGCGATATTCGCCGTGGTGACGCGATGCACGTCATAGCGCAGTTCCTTCACGCCCAGCCCATAGACCGCGATTTTCTTCTCGCCGCCCAACGCCAGCAGCGCGCCGTCGCTCAACACGCGCACCTCGCGGTTATAGGCCGGCACGCGCAATGTCTGCTCAAAGCGGCTGGCAAAAACAAATTCGCCCTTGCCGGGCATCTCCGGCTCCACGCGCACATGCAGCCAACGCCCCGCTTCCGTCTCCAACTTCACGCTGTGCATCGTGCCGTAATCGTCAGCCGATGGCATGGGCGTGAACTTCACTTCCGGCAAGCCTTCATAGAGTTTTTCGTCCACCTCCACCGCGCTGGTCCAGGCATAGTCTTTTTTCGGCGCGGCGCCTTCCGTCACCGGCGGTTTGTCTTTCGGCAGCTGGCGGATGCGTAGATGCTTGGCCAATTCCGCCGATGTCACCGGCACGTTGGTGGTGATGACGGCCACCTGCTCCGGCACATATTTGTCGTTCTGCACGATGCTCAGCGCAATATCCTGCACCTTGGCGTAACTGAAGCGGCTGGCGATCTCCACCCGCTCGGACAGGCGGCTGCTGTTGTTGGCCACCAGCGCCACGCCACCAAATTTCGGCGTCACGCCTGGTGCCAGATCAAGACGGATGAAGCGCACTTTGTCCGGCAGCGTTTTCAGCGGAATGGTCACGGTGACGACGCGGCCTGTTTCATCCAGCTTGGCTTCAAGCGGCAAATTCTCGGCGGCAGCGATGATCTTCTTCTCCGTCGGCTTCGGCGCTTCGGAAAGTTCTTCCAGCGTCGCCGTCAGTTTGGCTTTGACATCGTCCAGCTTGACCGGCGCGTTGAAAACCACGCGGGCGCTCACGCCTTTTTGCGTGATGTCGCTGGGGTCTTGGAAAAAACTCATGCTGCCGATTTGCGCGGTTAGTGCCGTGGTGCTGGCGGTGAAGTCGCGGCTGGTCAGCAGCACCTGCGATGGAAAGATGGCGCCAGTGATTGCGCCCTGGTAGCTGACGCCGCTCGGCCATTCCTGCCGCGGCGTGAAGATGAGGTCATAATCGCTCAGCCAGCGCCAAGTGCCGGCAACTTCCGGCGTCAGCTGCAGCCCTTCCGCCACCCGTCGGCCGCGCAGATTCAGCTTGCGGTCGGGCGTGATGCAATCCGTCCGCGCTTCGCGCTGGCTCATACCGTTGAGCGTCACCGTGCGGTATGATGTTTTGATAGCGCAAAAGCGCAACCGCAGCGGCGACCGCCCCTGCAAGCCAGTGAAGGTCTGAAACGGGTCAAGCGCCAGCGTGATCTTATCCCCCAGCGCGCCAGTGACGGGGCCGGTCACCAGGTTAGCAGTCGCGGCCGGCGGCAAAGACTCACTCGCCGCGACTGGTTCAGACATCAAGACGACCGCCAACGCTAGGCAAGCGGACAACATAAAACGACAAATCATCGAAAGGGCTCCACAACTGGAATTTTGCTTGTTTTACGGCAGCTTATGTCTGTAGAGTAATCCTGCAGACTACAGCGGCAAATTTGTGTCGTTCTGAAAAAATAGTTTGTCAGAATATATTTGCTGGAAGCAGGAAGACAGTGCATTTGTGCATTGCAACATGCGGTTGTTATTCTATTCCAGCATAGCCCTGATTTACAGGCATCGGCTATCTGAAATGATGGGAAAATTCACAATCCGGATTTGCTATGTCCTTTGGGTATCAGTTGGCGGTTTTCGCTGCGTTACCAATATTCCTGTTTATCTGTTTAATGAATCGTGATACATGTATAATGCAGCTGTTAGTGGAAGATTGCTTGGGCGGAAGATTACTGAGGCGCCGTGCCACGTCTAAAAACGAGTTTGTGAGGAAATCATGAGACTTATGTGGTTAGCCCCGCTGGCGCTTGTTTTCGGCTTGATCCTGCCAATTACGGCACAAGCCGCTTCTTACCCACCGGATATGGTGTGCCCAACCCCTTCTCCTCCTGCGCCGCCATGCACTGCAGCTGAACAGATTGCGACTTGTACGACCGTGCCCAATACGCACATAGCGACTATTCGCTGGCCGACGGCGGGAAGCCCCCCTACCGTGCGTTGTGTGGATAATGCCCCGCTACCCGTCGCTATGATGGACGCTTATTACCCTGGTTATTACGACGCGTACGGCTCCTATTACGGCTGCATTGTACCGAACACCGTGTTGTACACTGGCACAAGTCCCATAATGCCCCCCGATACCTGCATTAGCACGCCAACTACGCCGGCGGGTTGGGACGGTTATGGTTGGTTCTGTGAGGATAATGTCACCTACAGGCCTCAATCTGGACCGCAAGGTTACAAGTGTGTGTTAAGGAACATGCCCACTTGCCCGGGCATCCCTCCGTACGAACTCCAGCCGATCCCTGGTTATGCTAATTCCTGGGAGTGCGTACCTGTCAATCCGCCGGTTGGCACCTGTTCGTCAACGGAGACTTACACTTTGACGGTTGTTGGACCACCACCTGATTACGCTTGTGTTCAGAATTGGCCATGGGATGCAGCGACCCTACCGCCCGATCCTCAGTGTCCCGCAGGCGAATCTTTGGTCGCGAACGGCGCCGTGCCTCCAATACTTTATGGCTGCAAGTTGGATAACACATGCCCTGCCGGACAAACCATGGAAGTTACGTCTCCTCCTGGCGTGCGTCCTGTTGTGTTTGCTTGTGTGGCTCCCGCTGCCCCCACCTGCCCCGTCGGCGAGACACCATGGCCAAACGTATCGGCAAATCCTGTCACTTACACCTGCTGTCCTAACGGCCAGCAACTTGATTTAGCGACGATGACGTGTACTGTGGTTACAACTCCGGGTGTACCGACCTGCCCGCCTGGTCAGATTGCACAACCTTCCACGGGTTCCACGAGTTCCTATTACATTTGCTCACCTCCAGCAGGCGCACCTTGTCCAGTCGGCCAAAACCGGCAAGCTGGGGTTTGTGTTCCTAATTCTAGCTCGTTGCCAACATGCAACCCTGGACAGACCCCTACCGTGGTTCCTCCGTCTGCCACGTCTAGTTATGTTTGCGTGCCGTTAACAACTTGCCCAGCTGGTCAGCGTCTTGACACGATCGCTAATCCGCCTGTTTGTGTTCCTGATCCTGGGTATCCAACAACCGGGCCTTGTGCAGCTGGGCAAATAGTTGAAGTGCTGCCTGGCCCCACATACAACTGCGTTAATCCTCCGGCGGTGCCGGCGTGTCCGCCTGGTCAGTATGCTGCCGTGACAGGCACTTCACCTCTAACCTACGGATGCACCAACGGCGGCAACTAAACCTCAGGTGACCTTCAAGCCGCCATGACTTAAGTCATGGCGGCTTTTTTGCGACTTGATATTCTTTGCCACAATTTCTGCCCCCCTGCGCTAAGTGTCTTGATAAGCCCATCACCCAAAAGGAGTGACACGAAAATGCGCCGTTTTGCTATTGGTTTGTGTTTATATCTCGCTGTCTCCACTCTCCCTGTCGCATCGCCTACCTACGCCGCTGCCAAGAGTCAGTTGGCTGAGCCAGAACTGATCGAGCAGGCAGAACAATACTTGAATGCCAGAAAAAACTTCTCCGCTCGCTTTTTGCAAGGCACGGAAGATGGCCAGACCATGGCCGGCACATTGCTGGTCAGCCGTCCGGGCAAAATGAACTTGACATATGATCCGCCGTCGAAAGACTTCATCATCGCCGATGGCAGTTTCGTCTATTTATGGGATGGCGAGTTGGGGCAGCACACCACCTTGCCATTGGGTGGTTCGCTGGCAGCGGTCATTCTGCAAAAGGATATTCAACTCAGTGGCGATGTGGAAGTCCTAGACACTAAACAAGCTGCTGGCCAAGCAGAAATCACGCTGCAATACCGTAAAGACCCGGAGCAAGGTACGCTGACGCTTCTCTTCGAAACCAATCCTCTATATCTTCGCGGCTGGCGGGTGCGCGACGCGCAGAACCAAACAACGACCGTGACGCTGCAGGCTGTGCAAGAAAACGTGGTGATGGCCGCGCAAAGTTTCGTTTTCACGCCGCCACAACTGGGCAAAAACACCAAGACTGATCGTCCCATCAACGAGTAAGCTGGGAGGAGAAATTAAGCCCGCCGGCTCTGCTTGAGCCGATAGACATAGGAAATAATCTCGGCCACAGCGCGGTAATGCTGGGGTGGGATTTCCTGGTCAACTTCGACATTTTGATAGATCGCGCGGGTCAAGGGCGGGTTTTCCACCAGCGGCACGCCGTGCTTTTCGGCGACTTCGCGGATTTTCATGGCGATGTTGTCTGCCCCCTTCGCCACCATGACCGGCGCCTGCATCTTGGCGCCGTCATAGCGCAGCGCCACGGCGAAGTGCGTCGGGTTGGTCAGCACCACGTCGGCCGAAGGCACCGCCGCCATCATGCGTTTTCTGGCCTTTTCCATTCGCATCTGGCGCTGGCGCATTTTGATCATCGGGTCGCCTTCGCTTTGCTTAATCTCGTCCTTCACCTCCTGTTTCGTCATCCGCAGACTTTTGTAATAGGCATAACGGCGATAGGTCAGGTCAATGACCGCGATGAGGCTGATGACGAACATCAGCATCAGCATCATGCCGAAGGCCTCCTCCTGTAGCGCTTCGCCGATATCGGCCAGGTCGCGGCCAATCATCCGGTCAATATCGTCCACATAAGGGCGCAGCAGCAGGTAGGCGACATAACCGACGACGCCGATTTTCAAAAACCCCTTGCCCAGCTCGACCAGCGAAGCCTTGGAAAACATCGTCTTCATGCCCTTGATAGGGCTGAGCTTCTCCCAGCTGAATTGCAGCGGTGCGGAGGATGCATAAAACCCGGTCTGCGCCAAAGTGCCGGTGATCACGGCGGCCGCGAGAATAATGAAAATCAGCACCACCGGCAGCCCGATATCCACCAGCACGGCGCTGAGAATGCGCTGCAGATTATGGTCGCCCAGCCGGATCAGATGCGGCGTTTCAATGAAAAGGCGCAAATGCTGCAGCAGATTGCCAGCCAACAGCGGAAACACCAGCGCCATAGCGAGAATGATGCCGAGGAACAGAAACCAGTTGCCGACTTCCCGGCTGATGGGCAGGTTGCCGCTCTCGCGCGCCTGGGAAAGTTTTTTGCCGGTCGGCTGTTCGGTTTTCTGTTCGTCGTCCTGCTCGTCAGACATCGCGCATTACCGCCACAGGCTGAGCAGCGTGTCTTCAAACTGGCGCAGCCAGAACAGCAGCATGGTGGACAAAGTCAGACCAAACAGCAGCAGCCCCACCCCCACTTGCAGCGGCAGCGCCACCACCAGCACCTGCAATTGCGGCATCAACCGGTTCATCACGCCCAGCGGCACGAACATCAGCAGGCCGATCAGCACGAACGGCACCGCCATCTGCAACCCCAAAGCGAAAGATTTTCCGGTCAGTTGCGCCATGGTGGCCGCCATATCGCCCAGCTCCAGCGGCGCGCCAGGCTTGAAAACCTCATAGGTGCCCACCAGTCCGCCCAGCAAAATACTTTCCATGCCGGTCATGAACAGCAGCAGCACGGCCGCGGTGCTAAGCAGCGCGCCTGGCAGCGTGCCTTGCGTGGCGAAGGCCGGATTGAACAGCGAGGCGTTGGACAGACCGATTTGCATGGAGATCAACATCCCTGCCTGCTCCAGCGCGCTAAGCAGTACGCGCATGATGGTGCCGAAGAACAGCCCCACCGTGAGCTCGATGAACAGCAGCGCCAGCACCTGGCCGGTGGCCGCAGGCATCGCCGGCAAGCGTTCCTGCAGCAGCGGCAGCAGCAGCAAGGTGAAGGCGCAAGCCAGCAGCAGCCGCGCCCGCGCCAGCACATAAGGCTCGCCGATACCGGGCAGCAGCATGAAGGCCGCGCCGACGCGGGCAAACACCAGCATGAAGGCAAAGACCTGGCCGGCCAGCAGTGTGCCGAAATCCAGCGTCACCATGGCGCGTCACCCGCCATTGCGCCCGACTTGAATGATGCGCGCCGCAATGCCCTGCGTGAAGGTGGTGAGCGTACTCATCATCAGCGGCAGCGTGAGCAAGCCGATGAGAAACACCACCAGAATTTTTGGCACAAAGGCCACGGTCGCTTCCTGAATTTGCGTCACGGCCTGCAGCAGCGAAATGACCACACCCACCACCAGCGCAGCGATCATGATGGGGCCGCCAATCTTGATGATGACCCAAATAGCCTCGCGGCAGACTTCAATGACCTCGGCTTCGTTCATGGTGGCCAGGCGATAAGGACGGGAATCAACGGTAAGATAGTCTAGGCCGGTAACAGCGCCTTTGCTAGACGCTCATGCGCGTGACTTCCTGATACGCCGCGATCATTTTTTCCCGCAGCGTCACAAGCATTTGCAGCGAAGTCTCGGCCTCTGCCACCGCCGTGGCGATTTCTACCGGGCTGACCTTGCCCTGCACGGCCTGCCGACTGATGTTCTCCGCTTGATGCAGGCTGCCCAGCGTATCACCGGCCATTTTGCCCAACATACTGGCGAAATCCTCGCCCTCGCCGCCGGCAGCGTTGACCGCCATACCGCCGGCCTTCGGCAAATCGGTGGCTTTGCGATAGGCGGATACGGCATCAAGGATATTGCTGACCATCGGCACCCCCCTATTTCATCAAATCCATGGTACGCATCATCATGGTGCGCGACGCTTCAATAACGCCCAAATTGGCTTCATAGCTGCGCTGCGCCGCACGCATATCCATCATCTCAATCAGCGAACTGACATTTGGCGTCTGCACATAACCCAGTTTGTCGGCGGCGGGATTACCCGGCTCGAACTTCTTGCCGAAGGGCGTCTTGTCTTTGACTATGCTCTTGACCTTGACCTTGTGCGCGCCATCTGCCTGATCCAGCTGACTGCTGAAGGTCACGATCTGACGCTGATAGGGCTTTTGCGAGGCGGAGTTGGGCGTGGTGTTGGCGTTGGCCAGATTTTCGGCGATCACCTTCATGCGCCGCGTCTGCGCCGTCAAGCCAGAGGCCGATACGTCAATAATGCTAGTGAATTCGTTGCTCATCGCCCGACCCTATGCCTCTCAACGTCCCAGCGCGATTTTCATCATCACATGCCATTTCCGCATCAGGGCGGCCATCTGCTGATAATCCATGCCGGTTTCGGAAACTTTCAGCATCTCGCTTTCCAGATTCACGGCGTTGCCGGAGGGCAGCGTTTCAAACACGGGGCTATTGATAATTTTCACGCCCGGCTTGGCGCCGTGGCCGGCCAGAATATGGTTCGGCTGCGTAACATTCGGCACAACCATGGCCTGCTGCAGGCTCTGCTTGAAATCGAACGGCGCGACATCTTTGGGCTTGTAGTTCGCCGTGTCTGCATTGGCTACATTCTGCGCCAGCACCCGCTGACGTTCGGAAAGCCACTTCATACGGCTGCCGATGGCGCCGACCAGATTGGTTTGTCCTTCTTCCATGCCCCCTCATTGGCCAAAATGGCCGACTCCGTGGATTGTCTCTTGAGCGGCTTTAAGGAAACGTAAAGACGCTCAAATTTGAGCCATCGGCAAATTGTCTTGAAAATCAATTAACTGCCGAACGTGAAGGCAAAGGCCTGCAGTCCCGGGTTATCAGCAGTGATTTCCACGATGCCATTGCCGGCTTCGCCCTGGTTGACCAGTTCATAGAGCGTCGGCGTGGTCACGGTCACTTTGCCGTCCTGCACGTCTTTGCCGGCCAGGCTGCCCAGCGGTTTGCCGTTGAGGGTCAAGCTGGCTTGCACTGGCTGGCCGCTGGCGCTGCCCAGCACCAGGAAAACCCGCCCGGCATAGAAATTCAACCGCAGCTTGGCGCCTGCCGCCTGGGCGGTGATGTTTTCCCGCCCTACCTCCCACTTACCAGCCAGCGCCCAGTGGTTCAGCAGCAGGAAGTCGGGATAGGTATAGTCAGTGGCCTTATCCTCCTGCAGGCCTCCCGAGCTGCTGAAATTATCGGCGCGGCTATAGCCCAGATAGGTTTCATGCGTCTGCAGTCGGGCGGCCTCGCCCATCGCCGCCGGCTTGGCATCGGCGCGCTTGGCGCCGTTCAGCCCCAGCAGGGTGCGGATATTGTGTTCCATAACGTCATAGCCGCCTTCGCCGAAATGCGTATAGACGATGCGGCCTTCTTGATTGATCAGATAGTGCGCCGGCCAATAACGGTTGGCGAAGGCGCTCCAGGTCGCCAGCTTATTGTCCTGCGCCACGGGATAGGCGATGCCATGCGCCTTGATGGCATTGGCGACATTGGCGGTCTTTTTCTCGAACTCGAATTCCGGCGCATGGACACCGACCACGACCAGCCCATGCTCGCGATAGGCGCGATCCCACGCCGTTACATACGGGAGTGTGCGAATGCAATTGATGCAGGAATATGTCCAAAAATCAATCAGCACCACCTTTCCACGCAGGCTTGCCATGGTCAGCGGCTGGCTATTCAGCCAAGCCTCGATGCCCACGAATTCCGGCGCCTGCACCGGCTGCGCCAGACCGTTCTGTAAGCCCTTGCTGGTCAGCACATTGCCTTCCAGCGTGTTGATGGGCGGCGTTGCTGCGTTCGCCAGCAGTTGGTTGGTCACTCCCGTATAGAGCAGCAGGCTGGCCGCTACCAACACCAGACCCAGCGCCTGCCGCAACCGCACGGCATGGCGCACCAGAAAACCGAAATTCTGCATGACTTTTCTCCCTAACAAGGCTATGGCCAACATCGGCGTGGCGGCACCGGCCGCGAACATCAAGACGATCAATGCGCCTTGCCAGTCAGTCTTGGCGGTGATGATCTGCACCGTAGCCACCGCCAGCACGGGGCCGGCGCACGGCGTCCAGACCAAACCGATAAGACAGCCGACAACGAAGCCGCCGCGCAGCCCGTCGCCGGGGCTGAGTTTATTCGCAAGTGAGTCGCCCCAATTGGCCAGGCCTTTCAGGTTCTGGCTCAGGGCGGCATCCAAGGCGGGAATCAGCATTACCATACCCAGCCCGCCCAACAGCAGCATGGCGGCCTGCTGCAGCACCTGCTGGTCAATCATCAGCAGGCTCACCAACTGCCGCGCCAGCAGCGTGAACAGCGCAAAACTGGCGATAAAGCCTAGAATGATGCCGATCGGCCGGCGCTTGCCGCCGGTCAACGATGCCGCCAGCACAATCGGCAATACCGGCAGGATGCAGGGCGAGACGATGAGCGCCAGCCCTTCCACGAATGCCAAGCCTATTTCCTGCATGATGCGTGCCTGCCAAGGTTTTTCATGCTAAACTATTCGCCACCGTAAGACGCCTGGTTACAGTTTACAAAAGATTAAACTCTCTTTGCTGGACTAGCCGCCATGGTCGCCCCGTCCCTGCCCCCTGAGTCGAAGCCCGCGATCGCCGTGGCGTTGGCGCATGACGGCCAGGCCGGCAGCTTGCCAAAAATCGTGGCCTCCGGCCGGGGTGTGCTGGCGGAGCAAATCCTGCAGCTGGCTTTTGACCATGGCATCAGGGTGCGCGAGGACGCCGATTTGGTGGAAATCCTGGGCGCTTTGGATATTGACAGCGACATTCCCAGCGGCGCCGTGATTGCCGTGGCGGAAATATTGACCCGCGTTTATGCCGCCAACCAGGCTGCCGCTAAGCAGCCACCACTGCCCACTTGAAAGGACGACGCGCATGACGGGAGCCGCCGCCTTGGCCGAATTGCAGCAGGAGATGCAGGAACTGGCACATATCTTCACGGGATTTCGCCGCCTGCTGCGGGAAGGCACGGCGATTGACCTGACCGGGCTGGACGAGCGCATCAAGGATTTTTGCCAGCGCGTGGAAACGGCGGAACCGGCCAACCGCCAGGCGCTGCAGGTGGATTTTCAAGCGCTGCTCGACTTGCTGGAAGCGCTGGAAACGGAATTGCGCGCCGCCCGCGATCGTGCCACACAATCCTAAGCAACCTGTTACGGCAGCGAATCAATGAGCGATGGAACGGCACTGCTTCAGGCCTTGCTGGCGCTGATTTTCGTGTTGTGCCTCATCGGCCTGACGGCGGTGATGGCACGGCGCTTCATGCCGCTGCTTGACCGCAAGCTGGCCTTGCCGAACCGGCGGCTGCATATCATCGAAACCCTGCCGTTGGACGCGCAGCACCGCGCCGTGCTGCTGCGCTGCGACGATACGGAACATCTGCTGGTCGTCGGCGCCGGCGGCACGGCCGTGCTGAACAGCGCCAAGCCGGCTGAATCCACCACCCTGCCCATCGCATGAGCCCGATTATGTCAATCAAAGCCATCCGTTTCTGTGCTTATGGCGCTGGCGCCGCGCTGGCGGTGCTGGTTGGGTTGTGGGCTGCCCCCGCCTTGGCGCAGAGCGTGACCATCAATGCCGGCGGCGAAGGCGAAGGCAATGCGGCGGCGCGCATCGTGCAGATCATGCTGCTGGTCACGGTGCTGTCGCTGGCGCCGTCCATTCTCATCATGGTCACGTGCTTCACCCGCATTATCGTGGTGTTGAGCTTTCTCCGCAGCGCCATGGGTACGCAGACCACGCCACCCAATATCGTGCTTATAAGCCTGGCCATGTTCATGACGTTATTCGTCATGCAGCCGGTGTTTGAAAAAGCCTGGAGCGACGGCGTTCAGCCCTATATGGATCAGAAGATGGACGAGAAGGAAGCCTTCGGCAAAGCCGTGGCGCCGTTCCATGCCTTCATGCTGCGCCACACGCGGGAAAAAGACCTGCAGCTCTTCATGGATTTGGGCAAGGTGGAAGCGCCAAAGGCGGCCAAGGATACGCCGCTGCGCGTCCTCATCCCCTCTTTCATGATTTCCGAACTGCGGCGCGCTTTTGAAATCGGCTTTCTGCTGTTCCTGCCGTTTCTCATCATTGATATGGTCATCGCCTCCATCCTGATGTCCATGGGCATGATGATGCTGCCGCCGATGATGCTGTCGATGCCGTTCAAGCTGATCTTCTTCGTGCTCGTGGACGGCTGGTACCTGTTGATCGGCAGCCTGGCGCAGAGCTTCTCGGGCGGATAGCCAAGCAGGCTCCGACGCCGGGGAATTAATTGTACCAGGTACAATTTAATTAGCTCAGCCACTTCCACAGACTCTCTGAGTGCAGAAATTGTACCTGGTACAATTAATTCCCAGGGTGCGGAGTGCGCTAC
>CAZBSB010000006.1:17268-24551 GCA_964494535.1 uncultured Rhodospirillales bacterium | reverse complement strand
TGTTGCTGGCCAGCTGATCGGTGCGGACGACCAGGCTTTGCAGCGAGGTGCTGAGGCTTTTGTCCAGTTTTTGCAAATGGCCGGCCACGCCGTCTGCCGCGCTTTCCACCTTGCTGGTGCCGGTGAGCAGCATCTGTGTCGCCTTGGTCAGCTGGTTGCTGGCGTCCTGCGCGCTTTCCGCCGCCGCCGCCGTGGCGTCGCCCAGACGGCGCAGTTCCGTATCCGCAATCGCGCCGGCCAGTGCCAGCTGCGCCTCGATGCGTGCGATGAGTTGCTCGCTTTCCGTCGCCAGCTTGCCCAGCGTACTGGCGCCATCACCGCCGGAGCGCGCCAGTTCCGTCATCAATTGCTGATGCTGCGTGTGCAGATGGCGCAGCACTTGCTCAATCTGCTCGCTGCGCTCCGCCACCACGGTCACGGCGCTGGCGAACTTGACCTGCAGATTGTCTACGTTAGCCAACATGCTGTCCAGCCGCTTGCCACTCACATCCACCTGCTTGGTCAGGCTTGCATTGTGCTGCAGCAAACCGTCTACAGCCGTGGCCATCATGCTGGCGTTGTTTTCCGTGCGCACGGATAGGTCGGCCAGCATATCGGCCATATCCGCCGTGAGCGTGATGCGGGAACGGGTGCTATCCAGCGTCTGATTCAGCGCGGCTTCCGCCTGCGTCATGGTGGTCAGGATTTCGTGCATCCGCGCGCGCGCGACCTCGTTGGTCTCCGACAGCACCTTGCCGCTGCTGCGCAGCAGGTTGACGGCCGCGAACAGGCGCTGCGACAACTCATCCGCCTCGCTGGCGAATTTGTCGCCGACGGACTTGTTATAGTCCGCCGCGTCGCGCATCAAATGGCTGGATTGCTGCAGCTGCTGCAAGGTGATGGCGGTTTGCTGCCCCGTCAGGCGCACGATTTCGTTCAGTCCGTCCGAACGCTGCTCCAACTCCGGCAACATGCGCGACAATTGGCCGACTGCCCCTTCCTGCACCAAACGCAAGCGTTCCGTGGACTGCTCGATATCCGTATGCAGCATGGCCAGGCGACTGGTACCTTCCAGCGTCGCGTGAGTCAGCTGCTGCAGCGTGAGATGCAGCTGCTCGGCAAAGCCACGCACCCCGGCCTGGTTGGCTTCCACACCCGCTTGCAACTGGCCCGCGGCCTTGGTGATGGAGCCGACCGCCGTCTGCATATCTTGTTGTAACTGGTTGAAGAGCGGCGCCATGGCGCCGTTGAAGCGCAGCGGCACAGAGCCGGATGTTGTCTGCACCACCACATCGGGCGCCGAAAGCCATTGCTGGCGGGCTTTCTCCGCCGCGCGCGCGGCTTCGCCCACCATATCGTCACGCTCCTGCCCCCAGACCGGCTGATCCGGGTTCAGCGTTGAGATATTTTCCAGGCTTTGCGCCAGATGCGCCAGCGGCGTCACATAATCCTTCTGCAGTTGGCGCCACAAGACGAAGGTGACGATGGCGGTGAGGCCGACGCTGAACAGCGCGATCCACACCAAAGTCAGCGTCATGGGCGAGGAGGGGATTTGGTAGCTGACATAAACGGCGCCGGCCAGCAGCCCCAACATGAGCATGACCATGACCGGCAGCAGCATCCCGCCTTTCGCGGACTCAGGCGCAGTGGTTGGCTCAACAGGGGTTTGCGATCCGCGAATCATGCCCAGCATCCGACTCTAGAGGCGAAATTTGTCGGCATAATCGGGGAAAACGGGGCTAATAGCAATCCGTCCGCTCGCGTTTGCAGCAATGGTTAATTTTGCCGTGGCATTTCAGGCACGGCGATTGAAAACTTCACGTTTTCCCACATGGTTGGCGGCGCTGACCACGCCTTCTTTTTCCATGCGGTCAATCAGGTCGGCGGCGCGGTTATAGCCCAGTTTCAGTGCCCGCTGCAGGAAGCTGGTAGAAGCCTTGCCCTCCCGCTGCACGATATCCACCGCCATGTCATAGAGGGCATTGCCGGTTTCCTCGCCGCCGCCTTCGCCGCCCTCAAGCCCCAGCGCGTCGCCGCCTTCCGCTTCTTCCGTAACCTCGTCGAGATAGTCCGGCGTGCCCTGTTCACGCAGATAGCCGACAATGGCCTCCACCTCGCTGTCGCGCACGAAGGGGCCGTGGACGCGGGTGATGCGCCCGCCGCCGGCCATGAAAAGCATATCGCCCTGACCCAGCAGCTGCTCGGCGCCCATTTCGCCCAGGATGGTGCGGCTGTCAATCTTGGACGTGACCTGGAAGCTGATGCGCGTCGGGAAGTTGGCCTTGATGGTGCCGGTGATGACGTCCACCGACGGGCGCTGTGTTGCCATGATGATGTGGATGCCGGCGGCGCGCGCCATCTGCGCCAGCCGCTGCACCGCCACCTCAATGTCCTTGCCGGCCACCAACATCAAATCAGCCATCTCGTCCACGATGACCACGATATAGGGCAGGTCGTTCAAATCCAGCGGCTGCTCCTCAAACACCGGCTTGCCGGTGCTGCTGTCGAAGCCGGTCTGCACCTGGCGGGTCAGGTTTTCGTCGCGCTCACGCGCCAGCGCCAGGCGCTTGTTGTAATTGTCAATGTTCCGCACGCCGAGTTTGGACATGGCGCGATAGCGCTCCTCCATCTCCCGCACCGTCCATTTCAGCGCGACGATGGCCTTTTTCGGGTCAGTGACCACAGGTGCCAGCAGGTGCGGGATACCTTCATAGACCGAAAGTTCCAGCATCTTCGGGTCAATCATGATAAAGCGGCAACGCTTGGGCGGCAACCGATAGAGCAGCGACAAAATCATGGTGTTGATGGAGACGGACTTGCCCGAGCCGGTGGTGCCCGCCACCAGCAAATGCGGCATCCGCGCCAGGTCGGCCACTTCGGGCAGGCCGGCGATATTTTTACCGAGGATGAGCGGCAACTCGCACGGCGAGGTGGTATAGGCATCGCTTTCAAGCAATTCCCGCATCAGCACGGTTTCGCGCTTCTGGTTGGGCATTTCGATGCCGATGACGTTGCGCCCCGGCACCACGGCGACGCGCACCGACCGCACGCTCATGGAGCGGGCAATATCATCCGCCAACGCGATGACACGGGCGGCGCGGATGCCCGGTGCCGGTTCCAACTCGTAAAGCGTTACTACGGGACCCGGCGACACATGCGTGATCTGCCCCTGGATGCCGAAGTCAGCCAGCACGTTTTCCAACATCTCGGCGTTCTTTTGCAGCACGTCCGGCGATAAATCGCGTCCCGCCTTGGTTTGCTCCGGGCGCGCCAGCAATTCCAGCGGCGGCAGCATGAATTCTTCATCGCCGGCGGCAAAAGGCAGCTTGGGTTGGCGCGCCGGCGGCTTTTTGGCGGCTTTGCGCGGGTCTTTGGCGCCGATGGAACGGCGCGGGCGCACTGGTTCATCGTCGTCAACAGCCTCTTCTTCCGTGCTGGGCGAGCGCTGCAGAGCGACGGCGTCCTCCGCGTCTTCTTCGGGCATTTCGGTGTCATCGTCATCATCAGCCAGTTCGCGGTCATGCCGCCGTGCCGATGGTCTCCAGCCCAACACCCGCAAGGTGAGACGCCAGAGATTGTGCAGGCGGGCATAGACCGTCTGCCACAGCCAGGTCCATTCTGCCAAAGTGAGCGCGCAGGCCAGAAAGACCGCCAAAACAGCGCTCAGGAAGCAGCCGGCGATGATGAGATATTGCGCCGTGCCGGGCGGCAGCCATTGCGTGAGTTTGCCGGTCAGCAAAATGCCGGCGGCACCACCCGCAAAGGCATCCGGCCAGCGCAGGATATGCAAGGCGGCGCTGGCGCACAACATACCGGTCAAGGCCATGATGGCGCGGCTGCGCCAATGGTCTAGCCCGTCTTCGCTCATGAAGCGCCAGCACCAGCCGCCGGAAACCAGGCACAGGATGAAACTGGCAAAACCGAACAGCTGGAAGCATAAATCGGCGAAATAGCTGCCCGGCGCGCCGAGTATGTTGGCAATCGGCTTGGGCTGGCCGGTATTGATGCTGTTGAGCGAAGGGTCAGACGGCGCGTAACTCAGCAAGGCCAGAAAGCTGAGCAGGGTGACAAAAAACAGGCCAAGCCCGGCCAGCATACGGAAATGCTGATTGAGCGCGTCGCGCAATATCTGCGGCAGCCAGGGCAGGCGCTGGTTGTTTTTCTTCGGCACACGCGGCGTATAGGCGCGGTGGCCAGATGCTCGGCTCATGCTCATGGCAGGATGGATGCTTCACTCAAGAATCAAGTTCGACTAGCGCGGATGGTAGCCTGACGCCACTTAAAAATAAATTGAATATCAGAGACTTCCCCGCTGCGCCATCTGCCGTCGCGGCGTCTGGGGCAGGGATTTGGCTGTGCGGGCGAAACTCGGCACCGCCCGTTTGGTCGGCAGCGGGGCGGGAAGGGGTTGCACCTGCAGGATTTTTTCCGATTGTCCGCTGGGATGCAGCACGGCGCAGATCAACGACCCCAGGCCTTCTTTGCCGTCTAGCGTGAGCGTGGCGGTATCGGCATGAAAGCCCAGCGCGGCGAAATCGCGGCCGCGAATCACGCGCTCATAACCTTGTATCGGCGCTACGATTCGGCCGAAGCCGCTGGTGGCCGACCAGAGCGCATCACCCTGATGGAGCAGCACCCGCTGCGGGTCATAACCGCAGGGCACGAAGAGCAGCCGGTGCTGGCCGCGTGTATAGGCGGCGCGGCGCATTTGGCACATCATCGGCTCGTGGCCGGGGCGGGCGCGCTGCGCTTCGCGCAATTGCTGCGCCCAGCGACTCAAGGCTGGCAGGCCGGCGCGCGACGCGCGCTCGCCGACACGATGATCAAGTCCATAGGCCGTGAGGTAATGATCGGCGCCTTCGTCCAGCAAACGTTGCAGCGCTTTTTCCGGTTCCGGCTCATAAGGGATGCGCGTCAGCCGCTGCCAGGCTTCTTCATGCACACCGCGGAGATAGACGAAATCGGCGGCTTCCATGCCGGGTTTCATCATCAGCATGGTGCGGAACAGCAGCATCTCGTTAAGCGCCGCGAGGCCGGATTTGCTATGCACGTAATCGCCCATATAGACGATGCGATCACCCGGCACGACATTGTCCAGCAGATGATCATGCAAATGCCGCAGGCGCGCAACATCGCCGTTCAACGCGCCGATGGCATAGATGCGCCTCGGCATTCCCATATCTGAAAATTTATCGTCGCCACGCAACAAAGCGAACCCTCTGCAATTTGATTCGTGATGTGAAGGTTGACGCAGTCTATACAGCCATCGCGCAACCGCAATGATTCGTGTGCGCGAAGCGTGACGCGCGCGGTCATTTTTGCGCGTGCGCTATTTCGGTTCGTGACGCTGCGCGCGCCGAGCGCGCGGTGGCGAAGGTTGGGCAGAAACAAAAACCTGCTCAGACTGCGCGATGAGTTTGTTTGCTTCATTGCCGTAAAGTTCAGGGCGCGACGCCGCTGCATCGTGACGAATTTCATAAGCTGCCTTGCCATCCGCCTGCGCTTTGCTGATGAGCTTTTGCACATCGGCGAATTGATACGCGGTGCCATAACAAGACGCTTCGGTGATGACGCTGAGCGGCAGCATACGTCTACCCTGGGCGGGCAGCGTCGGGTCGCCATAGATTTTGCGATGCTCCGGCCAAGCTTGCTGGAAATACTGCGCCGCCGCTTCGCCGGTGGGATGTATTGTGATGAGCCGACCTTGCGCGCGCTCTGCTGCCGGTGCCGTGGCCGACACGTCGAATACCAAGCCATAGACTGTCTGTCGCGTCATCATTTGCTCCTTTGCCCGGCATGATTGTCACACACTATACGCGCAAACAAAAAGGGCGGGATTTATCCATCCCGCCCTTTCCGAGGAGCCACCTGCTATCAGGCTGCTTTCTTCGTGCGTTCCTTGACCATGACGGCTTCAATCTTCTCCGCCGCCTTGCCGTGATCAATGCGCTCCACGGCCGCCAACTCGCGTGCCAGCCGTTCCAGCGCTGCCTGATAAATCTGGCGCTCGCTGTAGCTTTGCTCTGGCTGCTCCGTGCCGCGGTGCAGATCGCGCACCACCTCGGCGATGGAAACCGGGTCGCCGGAGTTGATCTTGGCTTCATATTCCTGGGCGCGACGGCTCCACATCACGCGGCGAATGCGGGCACGACCCTGTAGCGTGGTGATGGCGTCCTTGATCCGATCTTTAGAGCTCAGACGGCGCAGACCGGCGGTCTTGGCTTTGCCGACCGGAACCTTCAGGCGCATCCTGTCCTGCTCGAACAAAATGGAATAGAGAGTCACGCTGGCTTCGCCGTGGCTGAGATTTTCAATGCCTTCCACCCGGCCGACGCCATGCACCGGATAGACCACGAAATCGCCCTTCTTGAATTCGAGCTTCTCAATTTTTTCTGCCATTAACGCCCCCCATACACCGCGACGACGCCAAGCGCCGTCAGTTGAACTTGATACTGGTTAAAACACTCAGCCCGAACACCTACGCGTTCAGCATAACTGCGCGAAATACTTAACCATCCCGCACCCTAGCACGGAAGGAGAAATTTTGCAAAACTTTCCATGGGTTAAAATGATTTCATCACCTTGGCGCGTGTCATAATTACGCCATGAGTGTTAATCTTGTTGCGGTGCAGCAGCGCAATAAATGGTAACTATCCGGCCTTATCACTGAAATATTTGGCATATTTTTCGGCCACGCCCTTCCACTGGTCGGCATCCGCCGGCGCTGGTTTTTTGCGCGTGATGTTCGGCCACTGAGCGGAATAGTCCCGATTAACCTCCAGCCATTTGGCGGCCAATTCGTTTGTGTCCGAAATGATGGCTTCGGCCGGGCATTCCGGCTCGCACACGCCGCAGTCAATGCATTCGTCAGGGTTGATGACGAGCATATTCTCGCCTTCATAAAAGCAATCAACGGGGCATACTTCCACGCAATCGGTGTATTTGCAGCGGATGCAGGCTTCCGTGACGACATAGGGCATAGCGGTCTCCTAAATTATTGTGACGGTTTAATGTGTTAGTCGCTGCATGGCAAGCCCTATGCCTGGGGCTGGAATTCGTCTAAACTCCGCACCGGCTCTGGGGGAGGGGCGGAATCATGTCGCGGCTGGAAAAGCTTTGCATCGAAAAAGGCCTGAAAATGACCGAGCAACGTCGGGTCATCAGCAAAGTGCTGTCCGATTCGCACGATCACCCGGACGTGGAAGCGGTTTATCGCCGCGCCGCCGCCATTGACAAGCGCATCAGCATCGCGACGGTTTATCGCACTATGCGCCTGTTGGAAGAAGCCAATGTGATTGATAGGC
>CAZBSB010000006.1:0-17258 GCA_964494535.1 uncultured Rhodospirillales bacterium | reverse complement strand
CGAGGAAGCCGGTATTCTCGCGAAGCACGATTTCGGCGACGGGCGCGCGCGCTATGAAGAAAGTCGTGATGAGCATCACCACCATTTGATCGACGTGAATACGGGCGAGGTCATCGAGTTCAAGGACGAGGCGTTGGAGCGCATGAAGGAAAAGATTGCCGCCAGCATGGGTTATGACCTCATCGGCCACCGGCTGGAACTTTACGGCGTGAAGAAGGGCGGCAAGAAAAAGTCATGACCGCCCGCAAATTGCGTGATCTCGCTGCCGAGGAGCGACAACAAAAAATTTGCGTCGGCGACTGCTGCGTCGGCGCCGTGCGCCGCAGCTATGCGGAAATGTGCGCCGCCGGCCGGCCGGAAACCGCGGCTTTCGAAACGGCGCTGGCCGTATTCAAATGGCATCATCCAGAAGTGGGCGCGGAAAACGCCCGCACCCTCGTACGCGGCTGGGTAGTCGAGCCGAACAGTAACGTACACTAACTTAAGCGCGTAGAACAATAACCTGCGCCGTAGGCGGCAGCGGGCGATCGGCGATGGCGTCGATTGCTGTGCCGATGGCGTCCTTGATAGGCGGCAGGTTGCGGTTAAACAGCTTTCCCGCTTCGCTGCTGAAGCCTTCGCGCAACAGCGCCTGAACACGCTTGGCTTGCTCTTGTGCCGCATGGGGCGCCGTTTCAGCCATGGTTTGCAATTGTTGTGTTTCCTGCCGCGCTTGCGGAACTGTCAGCCCAAAAGCCAGGACGCGGGCATCGGCCAGCAGCTTGCCGTTGTCGGTCAGGAAGGTTGGGTCAATGTCCTTCGCCAGCGGGTGCCCCGGGGCCAGCCCTTGGCTGATAGCCGCCAGGTGAAGCCGGCCAACGGCCTGCGCCCCGAAGGGACGTGCCAGATGGCTGCTGAGTGTGATGAGGATTTGCGTGTTGATTATCTGCTGCCGGGTGGTCATGTCGGCGCGCGGCGCTTCGGCGGGCTGCGGGTCGCCTTCCGCCAGCCGTTCGCGGCGCAAATTTTGCAGCGTCTGCTGCTGCGCGGCGTGGAGTTCGCGGCGCTCGGTGGCATCGCGCAAATGGCTGGCATTGATCTCCATCACGCGCTGCTTGCGCTGCTCCGTGAGATGGGCGGCGTGCGCCTCGTCCACCACGGCGCGCAGACGGCTGAGAAAGCCAGGGCGCGCCCGGCGGCGCGCCAAGCCTTCAGCCATTTTGCGTTCCTGCTGCGTCTGGCCAAGCGCGGCGGATTCAGCCAAATGCCGCTCCATCGCCGCCCGCATCTGCTCGGCTATCGGGTTTTCGTCAGGACGCTCGGCCTTGGCTGGGGCGACGGTGCCGGTAATTTCACGCTTGTCCAATTCGCCGGCGATGGCATAACCCTGACGTGCGGTGGGATGCGCCATGGAAATGCCGTTGCTGGTCATGGCGCGCTGCCACCAGGTTTTGAAGCTGTAGCGCGCCGCCATCTGATATTCGTTCACGATGTCGGGGGCGATATCGTGCCGCGCCAAATCGGACTTCGCCAGAATCTTTAACATCATACGTCCCAGACCATAATTCGCCCATTTGGCGGCATCATGCGGGCGCAAGCAATATGATTAATAGTTGCGTTCAGTGGCTAGGGGGCTGCTGCGCTAGTTTTTCATGATTTGCATCTGAATCGGTCCTTCTGCGCGGCCATGGATGAACTGATCTACATAGGGGTTGCCGGAAATGTCCACCCGGTCGCGCGGCCCCTGCCAGATGATGCGGCCTTGGTGAATCATGGCGATGCGGTCGGCGATTTTGCGGGCGCTGGCCATGTCATGGGTGATGGACAAAGCGGTGGCGCCCAACTCGCGCACGCATTTGAGGATGAGGTTGTTAATGACATCCGCCATGATGGGGTCAAGCCCCGTGGTTGGTTCGTCGAAAAAGATGATCTCCGGCTCGGCGGCGATGGCGCGCGCCAGCGCCACGCGCTTCTGCATCCCGCCAGAAAGCTCAGCCGGGTAGAGCATGGCCACATCCGCCCCCAGCCCCACGGCGGCCAGCTTCTCCACCGCCTTCTCGAGCGCCTGGCGGCGCGAGATGCGGCGCAGCTGAAACAGCTTGAAAGCCACGTTTTCCCACACCGGTAGCGAATCAAACAGCGCGCCTCCCTGGAACAGCATCCCGAACTTGGCCATGTGCCGATCCAGCGCCTGTCCGCGCATCCGGGTCGTGTCTTCGCCGTCAATTTCAATCCGGCCGCTATCGGTGTGCAGCAGTCCAAGGATGGATTTGAGCATCACCGATTTGCCGGTGCCTGAACCGCCGATGATGACCACGGATTCGCCGCGGCAAATATCGAGATTGATGCCGTTCAGCACTTGCTTGGCACCAAAAGCCTTGCGCACATCGGTCAGAGCGATTTTAACCGGCGCGGTCGGGCAGGGCGTGACATCTTCCATGCTCATTGTCCCACGAAGAAGAAGCCGGTGAGGACATAATTGGAAATCAAAATCAGAATAGAGGCCGAAACCACGGCATTGGTGGTGGCCATGCCCACGCCCTGGGCGCCGCCCTTGGAATGGTAACCGTGGTAGCACCCCATGAGCGCGATGATGAAGCCGAACACCGACGCCTTCACCAGGCCGGAAAACACATCCATGAATTCCAGGAATTCCCAGCTTTGGCGGATATATTGCGCCGCGTTCATGTCCAGCTTGTAGACGCTGACGACATAGCCGCCGAAGACGCCGATGATATCGCCCACCAGCACCAGCAGCGGCAGCGTGAGCGTGCCGGCCAGCAACCGCGGCGCCACCAGATATTTGAAGGGGTTGGTGGAGAGCGTGGTCAGCGCGTCAATCTGCTCCGTCACCCGCATAGTGCCGATTTCGGCGGCGATGGCGGCGCCGATGCGCCCGCCGACCATCAGCCCGGCCAGCACCGGCCCCAATTCGCGCGTGATGGAGATAACCACGACATTGGCGATGGCGCTCTCCGCATTGAAACGCGCGAAGCCGGTATAAGTCTGCAGCGCTAGCACCATGCCGGCGAACAAGGTGGTCAGCCCCACGACCGGCAGCGAGTAATAGCCGATATCTACCATTTGCCGGAAAATCTGGCGGAAATAAAAGGGCGGCCGGAACAGGTGGTGAACGCAGGTGAAAAGAAAAATGCCGAAACGTCCTGCTGCTTGCAGGAATTCAAGCAGGGTGCGTCCCAGCAGCGCGAATGGATTGGAGGCCAGCATCATCATCCTCATACACGCGCCGGTAGCGCGGACCGAGACCGGTCAAGATTTCATACCCTATCGTGCCGGCAGCAGCAGCCACCGCGTCCACAGCCTGCTGCCGGCCGAACAATTCGGCCATGGCGCCGGGCTGGCAAGATTCGTCCGCAACATCCGTGACATCAACCGTGATCAAATCCATAGAAACGCGCCCGACGATGGGTGCGGCCTGGGTGCCGAAAAACACCTGGCCGCGATTGCCGAGCGCACGCAGAAAACCATCCGCATAACCTACAGGCAAGACGGCCAGTTTGCCAAGCCGTTTGCTGCGCCATGACGCGCTATAGCCAACCGCTTCGCCAGGCTGCAGCATCCGCAGCTGGATGACTGGCGCAACCAGGCGCGCCACCGGCTGCATGGGGTTCAACAGCGCCGGCGTGGGGTTGATGCCATAGAGCGCGCAGCCTGGGCGGACTTGGTTGAAGTGATAGTTTGCGCCAAGAAAAATGCCGGATGAATTGGCGAAGCTGACCGGTGCTTGGGGCAAAGTTTGCAGCCGGCGCGTTAGTTCGACCAGTTGTTGGTTGTTGAGCGGATGCTGCGGCTCGTCGGCGCAGGCCAGGTGGCTGAGCCAAAATTGCACGTTCAAGCCAGCCAGCGTATCCGGCTGCGCGGCGAGTTGCGCGGTTTCGGCGGCGCTGAGACCCAGGCGGTTCATGCCCGTATCCAGGTGGACGATGACGGGGTGGGCGGCAGCGCTTTGTTTGGCGCACTGGTGCCAGGCCAGCAGATCAGGCCAGCTGCATAGCACCGGCAGCAGCCGGTGTTGCAGTGCCAGCGCCGCCTCCGTGGCCGGAATGCCGTGCAGCACCGCGATGGTCGCGCCCGGCAGCAGACGGCGCAGCGCCAAACCTTCATCGAGATGCGCCACATAAAAAAAGTCGCAGCCGGCACGCGCCAGCGCCGGCGCCACTTGCGCCATGCCCAAGCCATAGGCATCGGCCTTGACGGTGGCCGCTGTCAGGCTGCGTGGCGCGCGCGCCGCCAGCTGCCGATAATTGGCGGCGACCGAGGCGAGGGAAACGGTGAGAATGCCGGCGATGCTGCTCGTCATTCGTTGTCCGGCTCGTAGCGTTGTTCGAGATCGGAGAAACGTGTGAACCGGCCGTCGAAATGCATATGCACCGTGCCGGTGGGGCCGTGGCGGTTTTTGCCGATGATGGCTTGCGCGATATTGCGGATTTTCTCGCCTTGCTCCATCCAGCGCTGATGGCGGGTGTTGAAACTGTCTTCCGTCTCGTTCTCGCGCCGCTTGGGTTCCGCCTGGGCGTGATAATATTCTTCCCGATAGACGAACATCACCACGTCCGCATCCTGTTCAATGGAACCGGATTCGCGCAAATCCGCCAGCAGCGGCTTCTTGTCCTCGCGGTTCTCCACATTGCGCGATAGCTGGGAGAGCGCCAGTACGGGAATGTTCAGCTCCTTGGCCAGCGCCTTCAGGCCGCGCGTGATTTCGGAGATTTCCAGCACGCGGTTATCATCGCGCCGTGCCGTGCCATGCAACAACTGCAAATAATCCACGATGATCAGCGCTAGATTGCCTTGGGTGCGGTGCAGCCGGCGCGCCCGCGTGCGCAACGCGGCAATAGATAAGGCCGGCGTATCGTCAATGAAGAAGGGCAGATTGCCGAGCGCGCCGGTGGCTTCAATGAATTTGCTGAAATCATCCGCCTGCAGTCGGCCGCCGCGAATGTCGTTCGATGAAATGCCGGTATGCTCGCCGAGCAGACGCAGCGCCACTTGCTCCGCCGACATTTCCAGCGAGAAGAACACCACGCCGCCGCCATCCCGGCCGCCGCTGTTCTTCCACGCCTTGGCCGCCGCCAGGCCGATATTGGTGGCCAGCGCCGTCTTGCCCATGGCCGGCCGGCCAGCCAGAATGACCAAATCCGAACGGTGCAAACCCGCCAGCTTATGATCCAGATCGCGCAGGCCGGTGGTGACGCCGGTGATGTGACTGTCGCGCTTGAAGGCGATTTCCGCCTGGCGGATGGTGGCGGTCAGCGCGGTGTTGAGGTCAATATAGCCGCGCTTGGCCTCGCCTGACTGCGCGAGTTGGAAGAGGCGCTGTTCAGCGGTTTCCACCAGGTCGGCTGCCGTGTCTTCAAGATTCTGGTCATAGGCTTCGTTGACGATATCTTCACCGAGGCCGATGAGCTGGCGCCGCAAATGCAGCTCATAAATCAAATTGGCATAGTTTTCGACATTGATGACCGTGACGACGCTGGCCACGAGGTCGGCGAGGTAATTGGCGCCGCCGACGGCCGTGAGCGCCGGATCATTTTCAAACATGCCGCGCAGGGTGCGGGGGTCGGCGATTTGGCCGCGATTGATGAGCGTCTCCACCGCCGCATAGATGCGGGCATGGACGGGGTCATAAAAATGCTCCGGCCGCAGAATTTCGTTCACTTTTTCGTGCGCGGCATTGTTCATTAATACGGCGCCGAGCAGCGCCTGCTCCACCTCTAGATTCTGCGGCGGCTGGCGCAGATTGCCGAGGCCGGTTTCGGCGCGGGCGAGCGGATGGATGGTGGCGCTGACGATGGCGTTGGATTCAGTCATGGCGCTGTCTTAGCACGATTTTGCCGGAATGCGTGTCCTGCGCCAGGCGCTGTGGATAGGTTTGTGGGCAAAGCGGGGGTAAAATGTGCATGATTGCCGGCTAACGCAAATATTCGTTCAAGGTGCCGTCACAGACATCGCGCAGCCGGTCATATTCCGCAGTGCTGTCAATTTGCTGATTTTCCATTTCTGCTGTTTGCGCGAGGCGATCCAGCAAGCCTATCGTGGCGTTTCTCACGGCGGTCTCGGCCATCTCACGCGCTTGCTCTTCGTTGCCCGGCATGGTTTGCATCGGGTAGTTGGCAACGGCCGCCTGGATAAGGCCATAGGCCTGCGTGGAAAAATTGCCATATATGCGCTGGAAAGCGGCGACATGTTTCAATTCGTGCTTTATCAATTCCTGTTCGATACAACTGCCGGGCGGCAACTCTTCCGCAATCCAGTAATGCGGTGCTGGGTCTTGCAAGACATAATTCACGGCCGTAACAGCTACGCAGCTATAATTTTCGCCATCTGTTTGTGTTTGAAAATGGATGGTGAAATTCCCGATGGGGTTAAAAAAAGCACCGCCGCTGCGCTTTGCGCCGGAATGGTCGCCGACAGCAGCCGCCACCTGCAGCCCAGGTACGCGTCGCATTTCAAAGTAGATGGCCGGAACATCAACGAGTATCTGCGGTTGGACGTAATCGCATAAAGCGTTGGCTGATGAGGCGCAAACACAGGCGATGAAAGCGAGGACGGCGGGGGAGGAACGCATCTATTGTCTATAAGCAAAAGGCGTTATTTGAGTCAGAATAAGACAACAGGGCAATAGCATCAAGGAATGTGCCGCTTTTGTCAATTGCCGGACAAGCAGGCTGAAGGTAGCATATAAAACCATGAAATATGCGCCAGCATGAACGAAGCAATACTTCCTCACGACAAATCAACTGCGCCGCTGCCGGAGCGCCTGCGCCCGCAGCGGTTGACGGATGTCATCGGGCAAAACCATCTGCTGGCGCCAACCGCGCCGCTTGGACGGATGCTGGCGGCCAAAAAATTATCATCGCTCATTCTCTGGGGGCCGCCCGGCACCGGTAAGACTAGCCTGGCGCGTCTATTGGCCGATGCCGTGGGCTTAGTGTTTCAGCCGGTCTCCGCCGTGGCCAGCGGCGTGGCGGATCTCCGCAAGATTTTTGAAGCCGCGCAGGAGCGGCGCCAGCAAGGGCAGGGGACGCTGCTGTTTATTGACGAGGTGCATCGCTTCAACCGCGCCCAGCAGGATGTGCTGCTGCCTTATACCGAAGACGGTACCGTGGTGCTGGTTGGCGCCACGACCGAGAATCCGTCCTTCGAGCTCAACGGCGCGTTGCTCTCCCGCTGTCAGGTGCTGGTGCTGAACCGGCTGGACGAGGCGGCGCTGGAGGCGTTGTTGCAACGGGCGGAAGCCGAACTTGGCCGACAATTGCCGCTGACGCCGGAGGCGCGGCAGGCTATGCGCGAGCTGGCCGATGGTGATGGGCGTTATCTGCTGGTGATGGCCGAGATGCTCAGCCCGCTGCCACCAGAACCGGCTTTAGATGTGCCGGTCTTGACCGCGCTGCTGCAAAAGCGCCGCCCGCTCTATGATAAGGCGCAGGACGGACACTATAACCTCATCAGCGCCCTGCATAAATCACTGCGCGGTTCAGACGTTGATGCCGCACTTTATTGGCTGGCGCGGATGTTAACTGCTGGCGAAGACCCCAATTACATCGCACGACGTTTGCTACGTTTCGCCAGCGAAGATATCGGCATGGCCGACCCGCAGGCGATGCCGCAAGTCTTGGCCGCCTGGCAAGCCTATGAGCGGCTGGGCAGTCCTGAAGGGGAACTCAATATTGTTCAAGCCGTTATATATCTGGCCACGGCACCGAAATCGAACGCCGCCTATCTGGCGCAGAAGGCCGCGATGCGCGCCGCGAGGGACTCCGGCGCACTCATGCCGCCGGCGCATATTTTGAATGCGCCGACGAAATTGATGAGCGATCTCGGTTATGGCGCCGGCTACGCCTATGACCATGACACGCCGGATGGCTTTTCCGGTCAAAACTATTTCCCACCACAAATGTCGCGGCAGCAATTTTATCGCCCAGTCGAACGTGGCTTCGAGCGTGAAATTCTGAAGCGTCTCGCGTATTGGGCAAAGCTGCGCGGCAAAACCTAAGCCGCGCGAATTGTTTTCAAGAAGCCACCCATTTCGTTTTTGAGCCTTTCCGACTGGGTGGAAAGTTCTTTCGCCGCACCCAACACATCAGTAGAGGCGCCGCGCGATTCCGTCGCCGCCTGCGTGACGTTGGTGATGCTGCCCGCCACTTCCGACGTGCCGGCAGAGGCCTGAGACACGTTGTTAGCAATTTCCTTGGTGGCGGCCGATTGCTCTTCCACTGCAGAAGCAATGCTCGAGATGATGGAGCTGACCTTTTCAATTGTGCTGCCGATACCGCGAATGGCGGTCACGGCCGTGGTTGTAACACCCTGCATGGCCGAGATTTTGTTGCTGATTTCTTCGGTCGCCTTGGCGGTCTGGTTGGCCAAGCTCTTGACCTCAGAAGCGACCACGGCAAAGCCTTTGCCGGCTTCGCCGGCGCGTGCCGCCTCAATCGTGGCATTCAGGGCCAGCAGGTTAGTCTGTTCCGCGATGTCTTGAATGAGTTTGACCACGCCGCCAATCTGGCTGGCAGCTTCCGCCAGGCTGACCACCGTTTGATCCGTATTTTTCACTTCCTTCACTGCTTCGCTGGTCATACGGTTGGATTCAGTGACCTGGCGGCTGATTTCATTAATGGAGGAAGAGAGTTCTTCTGCTGAAGAAGCGACAGTTTGCACACTAACAGAAGCCTCTTCCGTTGCTGCCGCCACCGCCGTGGCCTGCTTTGTGGTTTCATCCGCGATAGTGCTGAGGCTTTCCGCGTTGGCGTGCAACTCGGTGGAAGCCGCCGCAATCGTGCCGACAATTTGCCCAACACTGCCTTCAAATTTATCCGCCAAATCCAGCATCATTTTGTGCTGCATGTCTTGCGCTTCTTTTTCCTTCCGCGCCGCTTCTAGCTTCATGGCTTCCATCCGCAAACCATTGTCCTTAAACGTCTGCAGGGAGCGCAAAATAGCGTTGATCTCGTCCTTGCCTTTAGCGGGTGGCACATCAACTTGCAAATTACCCTCAGCCAAGGCCAGCATGATGTCAGTCGAACGACGAAGAGGCTTGGCGGCAGCACCGCCGATAAAGACACCGATGACAAGTGCCGCCAGCAAAGCCAGCGCACCGGCAATAGTCATACCTTTTTCGATGGCATTGACATTAAAGTAAGCCTCTTCTTTTTCAAGGCCGATCAGCACTGACCATCCCAACCCGGAATAATTATAAGCGCCATCCGTGTGGTTATAACCAAAAACCTGGATAGACTTTGAATCAGGATTGAATTCTTCGGAATAGCCAGCCTGGCCACCCGTTGCTTGTTTGGCGGCGCCGACGCCAAGCGTGACAAGATTTTTTGCTAAAATATTATCGAAATCATGCTTTAACTTGCCACTGCTATCCATCTGGTCAGCTTCGTAATCCACCAAAATCGTGCCGGCTTTGTCCACCACCATCAGGTCGGGGTTCTTCCAGCCCTTTTCCAGCAACGCCGGGCGGAAGGCGCCGACAATATCATCAACCAAGGACATATCGGCAAAATTGACCCAAACACCAACCAACTTGCCGTTCGTGTCACGCACCGGCGCTGAGAAAGCCAGCGAGTAGCCATCCATACCGGTGGCCTTGGCGACCAGGTCGCTTTTCTCCGGTGGCTGCACAGCAGTGCCGGTAAAGCCATTTTTGCCTTCCAGGAACTTGCCGTCCATCGCATCCTTGAACCACTTCGCGTCTTTGAAGTTTTCGTTATAAATCGGCTTTGAAGGAATGCTTTTTCCGGTCATATCAACACTGTTGACACCCAGCACCCGGCCATCTGTGCCGACGAGAATCATCAGGGGATACAGCCCGTAGGCTTTGACGTAATTATTCATGGCGACGATCAGCGGATTATCGTCACCACCCTTGCCCCAATGGCTGCTGTCATAGGCCACGGTGTTATAGCCGAAGGCCTGTACATCGCCATAGCGTTCGAACAAGTTGCGATCAATCGTCTCGCCAATTTGCGTCGCCTGGTCGCGCAGCGTTTCTTGCGCCATGCGCTTGATGTCGTCTTCCTTGTTCAGGAAGGCGCTATACATCGCCACAATAGGCACGACCGAAAAAGCTACCAGCAAAATCACCAGCTTGGTGCGAACAGAAAGGTCGTGCAGGATGCTCATTGCAGTCTCCGAAAATAGGGCAGAGGAGAATTGAGGCGAGACGAATCGGCCAAAAAGCCGACTCTGGACAAAGACACTAGCCCACGGATACAATTTTACGGCTAATTTTTGGTTAACGCGCTGCATAACCCTGTGTTATTGCGCTGCAAAATTCTGTGATGAGGATGCCATGCCTGCCCCGTTTTACGCCCCCCGCCTAGACAAAGTCAAAGCCTCGCCCACTTTCGCCATGCTCAAGCTGGCGGCGGAGTTGAAGGCGCAGGGCAAGGACGTCATCGGCCTTAGCGCCGGAGAGCCGGACTTTGATACCCCGGATCACATCAAGGCTGCCGCCAAGGCGGCGATTGACCAGGGCAAGACCAAATACACGCCGGTGGAAGGCACGCCGGAACTGCGCGCCGCCATCAGCGCCAAATTCGAGCGCGAAAACGGCCTGACTTATAAACCGTCGCAAATCATCGCCTGCAATGGCGGCAAGCAGGTGTTGTATAACGCCTTTGTCGCCACAGTAGGGCAGGGGGATGAAGTCATCATTCCGGCGCCCTATTGGGTCTCATACCCTGACATGGTCAATCTGGCCGAAGGCACGCCGGTGTTTGTGGCTACCAGCGCGGCGCGCGGCTTCAAGATGACGCCTCAAGAACTTGAGCAAGCTATCACGCCACACACCAAATGGCTGATTCTGAATTCGCCGAGCAACCCGACGGGTGCTGCTTATACCGAGGCCGAGTTGCGTGCGCTGGCTGATGTGCTGCTGCGGCACCCGCAGGTGTGGGTGCTGGCCGACGATATTTACGAACACCTCGTTTATGATGGCTTCAAATTCCGCACCATCGCGCAGGTGGAACCCAAGCTGTATGACCGCGTCCTCACACTCAATGGCGTTTCCAAGGCCTTTAGCATGACCGGCTGGCGCATCGGCTTCGCCGGCGGGCCAGAGCCACTCATCAAGAAAATGACCGAAATCCAAGGTCATTCCACCAGCAACCCCTGCTCCATCAGCCAGGCCGCAGCCGTGGCGGCCTTGAACGGGCCGCGCGACTTTCTGGCCGGCTGGTGCGCCAGCTTCAAGCAGCGCCGCGATTTGGTGGTAAAAATGCTCAACGAAGCCGAAGGCATCAGTTGCCCGACGCCGGAGGGCGCCTTTTACGTCTATCCCAGCTGCGAAGGCATGATCGGGCGCGTGACGCCAGAGGGCAAAGTGCTGCGCAGCGATGAAGACGTGGCGAAATATTTGATCGAGAGTGAAGGCGTGGCGGTGGTCTTCGGCGCAGCTTTTGGCCTCAGCCCTGCCTTCCGCATTTCTTACGCCGCCGCCGAAAGCCAGTTGCGCGAGGCCTGCACCCGCATCAAGCGGGCGTGCAGTAAACTTTCCAAGCAACAAGCGGCGTGATCGCTGCGCCAACGGCTGTTGACGGTCATGGGGCTGTTGGCTATCGTTCCCGGGCGGCGGGTGTCCAAGCCGGTGGTAAGCGTTTGTTTGGACGCTGAAGCCTCTCCGGGGTTACCCCGGGGTTAAGACTGTATGTGACAATTACTCCCCATGTGCTTCCGCTGCGCCAGCGCAGCCGCAGCACTGGCACACAAGATGCGTTGGAGCGCCCGCCGCACCCGATGACCGGTATGAGACACGACAGGAAGCAACGCTATCTCGTCGCTGCCGGTTTGACTGATGCACTCCTCGCTGCGCCGCAGTCGGCCGATAGCATGTATGATCAGGCGGTCATGGCGCTTGGGCGCCGGCATCGCTGGTTGCGGCCTCTGATAAACCGTGTATGCAAGCAATATAGCGAGACGCTGGAGCAGACAACACGGCGTAAACTCATCGAATTCATACTAGCCGATGCCAAGTTCGGCGCGGCTTTCAATCGTGAATCATGGGTGCATGTTGCCCATTATCCGCTAGTTGGTCATGCCGGAATGGCGCCGTCCGCCGCGCTGGCCACCTTGCCACTGCCGTCATTGCCTGACATGGCCAGCCTAGCGCACTGGCTGGATATCACGCCTGCCGAATTGGAATGGTTCGCTGACCGGCGTGGCATGAACCGCACGCCACAGGGTGGATTGTGCCATTATCATTATCGCTGGGTGGCAAAGCGCAGCGGCGGCAGCCGACTTATCGAGGCACCCAAACCGCGACTGCGCGACCTGCAGCGGAAGATATTGCAGGAAATCCTCGACCTAGTGCCGCCGCACGCAGCCGCGCATGGGTTTCGGCGTGGCCATTCCTGCAAGACGTTCGTGGACAGTCATGTCGGCCAGCTTGTCGTTCTGCGTTTCGATCTGGATAATTTTTTCGGCAGCATACCAGCACCGCGTGTCGAGGCTATGTTTCGCAGCCTCGGCTATCCCGAGCGTGTTGCCAAGAGCCTTACAGGCTTATGCACAGTTAGCACACCGAGCGGCGTGCTGGCCGCGGTCGTTTTGAATTGGCATGCACGTGATAGGTTCCGCACGCGACACCTCCCGCAAGGCGCACCGACATCTCCGGCGCTTGCCAACCTGTGTGCGTTTGGTCTGGATTGCCGGCTCAAGGCGTTGGTAAAAGGCTTTGGCGGCCACTATAGCCGTTATGCAGACGATTTGGCCATTTCCGGCGGCGTAGACGTACGCCGTGCCGCGAATTTTCTGGTAGTGCAAACCGGCGCCATCGTCGCAGAAGCAGGCTTCCGCCTCAATTTCAAGAAAACGAAAATCATGCACCAGAGCGACCGTCAGATTCTGACCGGGATTGTAGTAAACGCCAAGGCCAACGTGCGGCGCGAGGAGTATGATCGCTTGAAGGCGATATTATATAACTCTTTGCGTGATGGCACGGTAATGCAGAACATCCACGCACACTCTGATTTCCACGCGCACCTACTTGGCCGCATCCAACATGTTGCGTCGCTCAACGTGGCACGTGGGGCAAAGCTTATGCAGTTATTTCTCCAGTTAGGCTAGTCTGAGGGATGAAAGACACAACCATAAAACGTGTTTGCGGAGAGAATTGGTGCGGTGACGCACGCTGCCGTTTCTACCAGGAAGCCTTCCAGCAGCCGCACCTGCATTTTCCTGCTAATTTTACAGCGCCTTATTACCATCAGGCTACCCTAGATAATTTCCATTATCTAGGACAGACCTTTAAGTAAATGTCCTTGTTTCAAGGCCGTTGTACGATGATGCAACAAAGCAACTAATGATTGATGCAGAACCATACATAAGAATTAGCTTCTTTGGGGGACTCTTCCAATACTGGGACGGGTTTATCATTCCACCTCAGGATGGAAATTCGAGAACCGGTAAGATTCTACCCATAACTCTGCGCGAGTTTGACGTAATGCAGCGCCCGTTCGTCTATCTCCGTGATTTCTTCGGCGCGCAGTTCGCGCCAGTATTTGGCGGGGCTACCGGACCAGAGTTGACCGGTGGGGACGATCTTGTTGTTGGTCAACAGACTGCCCGCCGCCAGCATGGCGTGGGCGCTGACTTTCGCTTTGTCCATGACGCAGGATTTCATGCCGATGAAGGCGCGGTCTTCGATCGTGCAATCATGCAGCAGCGCCAGGTGGCCGATGGTGACGTCCGAGCCGATATGCGTGCCTTGCCCGCCATAGGTGACATGCACCACTGTGCCGTCCTGGATATTGGTGCGGGCGCCGACGCGGATGATGTTGACATCGCCGCGCAGCACGCAGCCCGGCCAGATATTGCTTTCCGCGCCGATGACAACATCGCCGATGATGATGGCGCCGGGCGCGATGAAGGCGCGCGGGTCAATCTTCGGCTCGATACCGCGAAAGGACATAATGATGGGGGCTGGGCTCATGGCTAGAGATCTCGCGGTTTGTCGGGGTCGGCGGGGGGCATGGTCGGTTCTTCAGGCGCCATCTCATCGTCCGGCATGACATCGGGCGCCGGCTCTGGATCCGGCATGATGATTTCCGGTTCCGCCGCTTCCGGTGTCTCGTTCACAGGATCGTCGGCCGGCTCTTCTCGCCGATAGGAAGGGCCGATACGCGTTTCTCCAGCATCTTTTTTGTTGTCCTTGCACATTTCCTTGATCGCGCGCCAGTCACGTAAATCCATGGCGGGCGTCGCCCCGGCGATGTCGGTTTGCTGCATCAGCTGCTCGCGCTCCGCCGTCGGCGGATGGGTAGCGAAATATTTGGTGAAGCGGGTGCTGACGCCCTCCATTTTGGCCATGCGCCCAAAGAAGGCCGCCAGCCCATGGCTGGAGATGCGTGCATCACGCAGCAGCACGATGCCGGTTTGGTCGGCCTCCGCCTCGAAAGCGCGGGTGTGCGCCGTGCCGGCGAAGCGATTGATATATTCAATCTCCGTGCCGTGCGCGCCAGTGACGAGCGATAGCATGACACCCACAGTAGCCTGGCCGATAAAGCCGCGCAGAACATGCTGGTGCGCAACATGGCCGAATTCATGCGCCAGCACGCCGGCGAGTTCGTCAGGACTGTCGGCTTGTTGCAAAATCGCGCTGGTCACCAAAATGCTGTCATTCGCCAAAGTGAGGGCGTTGACCATATTGCTTTCAACCGCGATGACTTTGATTCGTCGCAGGTCAGGACGTTTGACAGTCAGCCGCTGTGTCAAGCGCTGCAGCGCAGCATCGCCCGCCGGTGAATAACACGCATCACTCATGCCCATCATGCCCTGCGCGGCGCTGGCCAGATTGTCGCGGGTGGTCTGCGGGATGATCCGCGCTACCGGTTTGGTCAGCACCGGCCAGCCCAGCCATAACCCGCCGAACAGCAGAACGGTGGCCAGGCAGGCTTGCAGCGCCAGCTTGGCATCCGGTCGCGCCGACCAGAAATGGCGTTTCAGCCAATGCTTGCGCTCGGTTTCAATTTCTGCCACCAGCGCCGGCGCGGTGGCGACCAGCCAGTGATCGCCGTCCTTATGCTTCAGGCGCAAATGCCCGTTCAGCGGGCGGCTATGCTCCCAATCAATGCTGGCGAAATCCCAGGTCAAGGATTTTTGCGTGCCGAGATTCACGATACGCAAACTCGTTTCCAGCAGGCTGATACGCACGGGAATGGGGTTCGGCGTCTCGCCGTCCAGAAAGTGGCCGTTGCTTTCCGCCGCCGTGAGCATCAGAAACCAAAATCCTCGTCAGCGCCCAGATAGTCGGCGGCGCCGCCTTGGTCATCAGCGCTCTTTTCGGCTTTCTTGATGGCCTTGAAGTCTGGCAGGTTGCGGATTTTCAAAGTATCAATGAACAGCTGCAGCCGCCGTTGCAGTGCATAAGCGCCCAGCAGCCCGAAGCTGAACAACACCATCAGCGCGTTGCTGAAACTCAGCCAGAACAGTTGGCCACCAGTGATGTTATAGCGGAACTCCATGGCGCCGAGGCGCGTGGATTTGGCGATATGGCGTTGCAGCCGCGCACGATACCACATCAGCGACAAGCCGAGAGTGAAGGGTACCAGCAGCCAGTTCAGCCAATAGCGGCTGGTCAGTTCGCGCTTGTCGCCTTGATAGGTGAAATGTTGGTTGCCATAGGCCAGGTTGTTGAGCAGCAGATTGAGCATCCGGTACTCGCCATAGGGGCGGTATAGCCCTAGCGTTACGAGGTTCAGCACGAAGATGGTGATGAGCAGTTTCAGATATTCGCTTTTTCGCACCTTGAGCGCGAAGCGGATGCCGCGCCAGCTCATACGGTTGGCGCGATAGCGCATGCCGGAAAGCTGGGCATAGAGCTTCAAGCAATAGAACACCACGGCATAGAAAATCGGCACGACGATGAGGACGGTCTTGTTCTGGAACAGGAAGGTCACAGCGATCAGCACCAGACCTAAAGGCAGCACGAAAATAGCAAAGAATTTTAGCGCGCTGATGAACAGCTCGCGGCCGGTGCCGAGATAGGCGAACGGCTCTTCCTGGAACAGCACATTCTCGTGAAAGTAGCGCCGAATTTTGGTCTTGCCCCAAAAGTGATAGACGCTCAGCGTGACGATGGTGAGGAACCAGTTGCTGATCCAGATGCCAAACAGTTTGGAACCGGCGCCGGTATAGCGCAGCTTGTGAATGGCGGGTGGGGCTTCCGGCGCGGCGGCTAAGGTGGCAAGGGTGTCGGCCATAATTTATCCTGCTCGTGGTAGGCAAAAACTAGCCCAGTCGCCCGCTAAAGGGAACGAGGCTTTTGGGATCTTACCAAAGCCTGGAGATTGAGGATAACCGCCGTGAGCAGCAAGATGGCGCCGGCCTGGTGCAACGCCCCAAGCCACACCGGCACACCCATCAGCAGCGTGGTTATGCCCAGCAGCACTTGCAAAATCGTCATGCCGCCCAGCCCCCAGACCAAACGCCGGGGTTGCCAGGCGCGCCAGAGGCGCCAGACCCAGGCTAGGATGATCAGCGCTGTGCCGATGGCCAGCCAGCGATGGCTGAATTGCACCATGGCAGTATTGGCAAAAAAATTATGCCACAGCGGCTGCAGATTCCAGGCCTCCGGCGGCAGCACGGCGCCGTCCATCAGCGGAAAGGTATTATAAGCCCAGCCGGCCTTGTGGCCGGCCACAAAGGCGCCCCAGATGATGGTCAGGCTAAGGCAAGCCAAACTCAGCCAACCATGCCGGCTCGTTTTGTTCGTGCCGGCTTTCTCGCCGCCGAGGTCAAGCGCCAGCCACAGCAGATAAGCATAAATGATCAAAGCCAGCGCCAGATGCGCCGCCAGCCGATAGGGGCTGACATATACTAGCTTGCTCAAGCCGCTCTGCACCATATACCAACCCAGCGCGCCCTGTGCAGCGCCCAGCGCTAGCCCCAACCATAATTTGGCGTGCAGGTTTTTTGGCACTTGTTTGCGCCACAAAAACCAGAAGAAGGGCAGGGCATAGACCAGGCCGATCAGGCGACCCCACAGCCGGTGCAGCCATTCCCAAAAATAGATGTATTTGAATTCCGCAAGGCTCATGCCCTGGTTGAGCGTTTGATATTGCGGGATGCGTTGATAAGCGGCGAAAGCCTGCTGCCAGTCGGCCTCGTTCAACGGCGGTACGGCGCCGGTCACCGGCGCCCATTCCGTGATGGACAGGCCGGATTCAGTCAGTCGCGTGACAGCGCCAATGATGGCCATGATGAAAATCATGGCGCAGCACAGCAGGAGCCAGCGGCGCAAGGGCGCGGAGGAG